>JAAYBO010000241.1 GCA_012730095.1 Clostridiaceae bacterium | reverse complement strand
CCGCTGCAGCTTCGGTATTAGCGGTCTTTTCATGAAAATTCGTTAATTTGGGGACATTTTTTATAGACTGATTAACGTAACGTTTGCTGACAGCAGTTTTGTTTGCGCTTTTTTGTGTCCTTTTATCTTTTGAAAACAATCTTGTAATGGCAAAGTAATTTGCCGCCGCTGCGACAAGAATGATCCCCAAAAGCTTGCTTCCTGCATCATCACTCTTTCCCGTTACAAGGCTCAAAATCAATACTGCAACCATTACGATGTTCAAAAATGCTGTTATCAGGTATGAAGACAACGGATATGCAAACTCTATAACGGCACTTCGGATTATATCCGGTGCTTTTGTTTTTTTGTTTCCTTCCATTACCGCGTATTCCACCTGACTTGTCGATGTTTCTTCTTTTTTCGGCTCCAAAACAATGTACTCTTTTTGGGCTGTTTCGCCTGCCGCAATTGATTGTGCTAATTTTTCAGTATTGAATGCCTCAAGTTTCAGAACATCAAGCAGTCTTTTAAGTAAATTCCCCGATGAATCGTCCATAAGATTTATATCATCGATTATCATCCTTTTAATAAATTGTCTGAACCTGTCAGGTTCATTATCGTATATTGGAATAGGGATATACAAAAAATACAGTTTCATCGTTAAAGGATCACAATATATATAAGATTTATCCAGAACTACGAATGAAATATCAAGCAAAAAATCTTTCAGTTCAATAGGAAGCCTGGCAAGCTGCATAACAATGTATTCAAATTCTTTGGCATTTATGCGCCTGCGTTCAAAAATGCGATCAATCGATATTTTTGATGTAATTTCATAATAAAGCCTTTGTTCTTCATTGAATCTTTGGACAGTTAATGGGAGCAATGGTTCAATATTATTTCTCTCCAGCATTTCCAACTGGTAGTGTTTAATTTCATTCTGAACGGGAATGGATATAACCAGATAACTTTTCT
Source organism: Clostridiaceae bacterium (assembly GCA_012730095.1). Taxonomy (GTDB): domain Bacteria; phylum Bacillota; class Clostridia; order DSM-8532; family DSM-8532; genus DTU069. Next base: position 6,205 of record JAAYBO010000241.1, on the reverse strand, counting down.
CTCCGTCATACATATACTCTTTATTTAATTTGTTAAGCCCCTTCATACTCAAATTCCTCCATTCAAACATGTGCAAGCATCACAAATAAATCACTGTTTTAATATTTTAAAAGACACTGCGTTATAAAGGCCGCCGCAATGCATGGAGCCAATGGCACAGCCGCATCCTTAAACCTTCGTCTTTTTATTGACAGAACAATCCCTGAAATTGATGAAAATAAGAAAGTTAAAAAAACAAACCTGAGTATCTCGTTAATTGAAAGCATTATAATGGAAAATCCAAGAAGCAGAACATCCCCCATTCCAATTGTTTTCCTGTTCACTAAACGTACGGCCATTAACAATACCATTATCAAACCTGCTGTACCAACAGCAGCAAAATCCCATGAAAAAATCACTGCATATATTAAAGCCAGACTCATCAAACCGATACAAACGACAAGTGGTACTTCATTTGTTCGTATATCATATATCGCCGCTGCGACAAGGAACACGGAAGCGTATAATCTTTGAACAATCTGTGATTTTGACGGTGTCAATAAAATCAAAAGCGTAAACGACAATAATACCGCAAATATTAGTATAACCTGTATAGTAACGGTTTTACCCGTCATTTTCAGTGTTTTCTTCTCCATTTGCATATTCCCCGTATTTTTGTTTATTATATAGCTCAATCCCAAGTTTTGAAGAGTATTTAACGCATTCGTTTATCGCTTCATGGAATGCTTCGGGCAAATCGCTGTTTTCCGGAACAATCACATATACAATCCTTTTTAAGCCCGCATTTTCTTGTGTGATATCTATAACAAAACCGCTTTTTTCACCTCTGTTAAAATTATGAAGCTTATCTATCAGATTTTTTATCCTTACACAGATCGCGCTTTTTGTACTGTAACTGCTTAAAAAAGGGTTAAGGGATATCATTGAATATAAACTACCTATTTTATTCCCCTGCTCATATTTAACAGCGTCTATGGTCGGGAAAAAAAACGGAGTAACTTTTCCGTTATCCCCAAACGGTTTTATTAATTCCGCGGCAAAACGCTTTTCTATTTCTATACCGCGATTCATATGCTGAATTCTGGGATCTGTGTTTAAGTCAATATTCCATAAACTCTCATCGATTGTGTCTTCATGCGTATGGATCTTGTCCGCACCCCACGTCCACGCAAGTACACATGAGCGGTTTCTAAGCCGGATTTCCGGAAGAATCGCAATGTCTGGCATCGGTTTTATTGTATACTCAACGACCAGATCTATTGTCTGTTTATCGTCAAAAAACGAAGAGCCTGAAAAATCCAACCCGCTTATGCCATCTTTTATCCTAAGGTTCTTTTCCAGGTCTTTTGAAGGTATCGAAAGAGACTTTGACAGTCTTTCTTTGATCATACTTTTTGTAACTACAGAAAACAAAGCGGTTTTTGACCTTCCAAAAAGCGTGTCCGACAACGCCAGCCCAATAATGCGCAGCTCTCCCATCGGATCTGCAAGCACTTTGTCAATCTGTTCCGACAAATCTTCAAAAGAGCCGCCGCCATCCTGAATATCTATGATTTTTTCGGTCAAAACATCGATAAAGTTTTCCTGCACGGCAAACGTTATTTCTCCCGTAAAACTTTGAATTGTTCCGTAAAAAGCATTAATCGCGTCTTGCTGATCAAAAAGCTCATCTTTAGCTTTTTCGATATCATCAACTACTTCGTCATGTTTTTCCTGCAGACCCGATATAGAATACAGATAGCTGTACTGCGATAAATCCGAGGCTACCTGGTTCAATGCGTGCTGTACGCGTTCATATGTTCCGACAATGCGTACCACTGACAGTATCGAAACAAATACGATAATAACAATTGGAAGGATTATTGCCGCTTCCACCGTTGCGCTTCCACATCTTGTTTTTAATACTCTGCCGATATCTTTTGTTTTGGCTGTGCAGCGTTTTTGATAATGGAGATTATGTTTTTTCAATATCCATACCCCCATTGTATCTTAATTTGTCCGCCGTTTTTATTAACGAAAAATTTGGGAATGAACAAGTATTTAAACGAAATATCAGCCTCAACTATTAAAAATGTGTTGTAATTAGATACAAGAAAATCCGGGTTGTCAATTGTCTTCTGCATGTTCAGCTGCATTAAGTCGGCAATCCTTAACAGCTTTGTTTTCTGCGGGACAACAAACAATAACAGCCTTAAATAGTCCAGATAATCAAATGATACAACCGATCCAAGTATTTGTTCTTTTGTGCCGGTATCCCCGATTTTACCGCCAAGCTTGTTTGCCTTGTCGGTCAGCAATCCGCCGCTTTGGTTTATAATATCGTCCAGTTCGTTCTTTAACCGGGCTGCAAAATTCTTATACGCACTGCTTTCAAATAAAAAATCAACAATCTTTTTAGTTACGTTTTTCTTATATTCTTCAATTTTTAGTGACGACCAGTTCACAGCCTCCGATTTTACCGATTCAAAATGCTTTTTAACGGTGTTAATAATCCATTCTTTTATAGCATTCATGTCACTGAAACCGTCCGGTATATCGAAGTCTGAAATGTCCGGTTCTGTTTTACTGTCATCACCTTTATCAAGTTCAGTGAACATCTGTTCAACTGGCAGAAACGCCTCATTTACCGCACCGTATACAATGCTTTCCACAGCGGCTCTTAATGCATTTTCCCCTTTGTCGATAAGCTCATCCTTTGTTTGTTTAAGCCAATCGGACGCTTCATTGATTACTTCTCCCGCGATGTTAGAAAATAAGGATTTCAGATCAAGCTTCCACGTGTTTTTCGTTTTATAAACAGGTACAGGTTCTCCTTCGATTATTCCTTTAACATCAAGCCATGATTCACCTGCCGCCCAGCCAAGCAGGATTAAATTTTTTACTATCGGCACGCCGAAAGCCGACCATCCGGCAATAATATTTGCTGCCGTCAAGGCAGCGGCTGTTTTTTCGGTATCGGTATATATGTGAATTAAATTAAGTCCCATCCGTATGCCAAATATCGAGGACTTTGCAAGAAATATATTTGTTTTTTCTTTTTTTGCGCCGAAGATTATGTATTCGACTTCACCCTTTTCGTAAAATCTCTCCTGTGGGGAACCTGCAATGCTTATTCCTGTCGTTTCGATATTCGCGTTTTTGAACGCGCTTACTATATATTCATTTACATACAGTGATTTTATAAGCGCCTCGCCTGCCGATGCCAAAAGTTTCCCTATTCTTAACGCCATATTGCCGTTCTCGTTCAGCGCGTTTCCATACTTTTCTTCGGCATCTTTTCTTTTGTTTTCCTCTTGAGCAGGCTGATAATTATCTTCCAATTCTTCACTTGTGCGGCCACTGTTTTTTACATTGATATACCTGCCGTCCTTGTCCCTGTATGACGGCAAATTTTGAAATATTTCATCAAGGCGTTTATCCGATAGTCCGTCATCATCAGCCTTAATCTGCTCTTGAGCCTTATTGTTTTCTTCTTCTTCATTTTTTTGTATATTTTGTTTCAACTTTTTTTGGTAACCCTTGTCCTTGCTGTTGTCAACATCGTTTTCCTCGTCGAAAACTATATTGCACCATTTGTTAAATTCATTTTTTTCTTTTTTATTTACTGCCGGTTCCAATGAATATACAGGTTTTTTATATGCGGCGGCGGCAGTCTGAAGCGGGCCTTGAACAGGTTCACATATATACTCAATTTTATTTCCAAACGTTTCCATGTTTAAATTTATGTATTCATCATCTATCCTGTCTTTTGTTTTCTGAATAAACGCTAATAATTCATAGATAATTTGTAAAAAAGCATTATCACATTCGTCTATTTTTGTCTTTGCAGTTTGAAGAACGGTAAGATTGCTGTCAATTTCAGCTTGTATATTGTAAATAACATCCGGATCTGCATTTATAACCAGCTTATTTATTTCGGCTTTTATTCGCATCAGGAAGCCATTGTCGGACTCCGCGGATTGTTTATCTATTTCGTCTTCAATTTCAATCCTTAGTTTTTTTACATCCTCACATCCTTTTGCAATTTCATCTGTCAGCTCAGCAGCCCTGTTATGGTAATTAATAAACCTTGCGTTAAAATCTCCAAGCACCAATATACTTGAGTATATCGTACCCGCCTTGTCCTCTATTTGGCTCAATAAACCCATACATATACGGGCTTTGTTTTTCAGTGAATCCGTTTCATCGCTGATATACGATTTTTCAAGCTCTATTTTATTATTTATTGCGGATATTTTTTCATCAAGCATATTCATATAGCTGTCAGTGTCTTCTTCTTCATTTGTTTTGCACCGAGCCTTTTCCTCTTCAAGTTCACGCACTTCTCTTTCAAGCCTTTTTATATGATTTTTTGCTTCATTTATCCTTTCTGATATTCTTAACATCGAAGCCCAGTTGTCAGCTAACTCCGCTCCCGGTTTTTCAATATTTTTTATTTCGTTTGTAAGCTCAGTAACTTTATTAAGGTGATTTTGAATATTCTTCGGCAGCATGCCGTCATCTGAAAAACCACCTATGCGTTCCGTTAGCAGCAAATGAAGATACACCTGTTCCTCACGGATTTTTTGCAGTTTTTTCTCCAGATCCATTTTCTTGTTCAGTACGCCAGACTGTGCCATATATGTTTTTAACGCCTTTAGTTTTTCAAGAAAATTTCCAACTGCGGAAACTGGAGCCCTGTATTTCATAAACTGGGTTATCTGCTGCTCAAGAACATAGTCTTCGGTAAGGTTGAAAAGAGACGTTACTGCAACGTTCTCAACATTAAATCCGTACAGATCAACACATTCAGGCATATATGCATTTTCCACCGAAAGGTTGTTTTCCAAAAGTTCTAAAATGAAAACTTCCAATTCCTCCCGCTCATATCCTATTGACATAAAGCCATAATGTTCTTTAAGCGGAGCATGGTACTGCGTAAGCGCGGACTGCACCGATAACTGCACGGCAGCCTGGGCATGTTTTTTTGCAGCTTTCAGCCGTGACGCGTCAACGATAATTCCTGTAAACGCAATCAACGCGGATAAAACAATACTCATAAAAACAGTGATACTACCCCTTAATCTCATTTTCGGTCACCAGTATCCCTATAGTTTTAAACATAAATTATTTCAATTGATCTTTTATCTTTTTAAGTGATTCAACAAGGGGTTCGCACAAACTCTCCACCCAGTCTTTAGCTTGTGTTTCGTTATAGATTTGCAGTAAATAATCTATATTGTTAATAAACTCTTTCGGATCATTCACCGTTGTTTCATAATATGTCTCAAGTTCGATTTCTTCAGGAAAGCCAATTAATTGAAGTAGTTTCCCGCAAGGTGAAGGATAGATCGCAGCAGCATGTATTTCTATTTTCTGTACAATAACATAATTTTTAAATGTAACTTCCACTTTTATTCCGTTTTTCGGCTTAATTATGCTTGATTCAAGTAAAAGACACTCAATTTCATTTTCTAAAACAGTTTTTTTAGCATGCGCACCGGAAAAAACATGCCAATATAAACCTTCGCTTTCATAAGCATTCCTGTCGGTTATTCCCTTTTCAGCAGTTACCCGGCCGACGTCATATCCCCAGAGCATAGCCCAATTTTGAATGCTCTCACCCACTACCGACTGAAATAAGGCTTGCTGGTAATACAGAAAACCTATTTGAATAATAATTAACACGCATAAAATAACAAAAGGGAAAATAAGCACATACTCTACAGTTACTGCGCCTTTCGTCGCCGAACCCATATTAAATCGTTTAAAATTGGACATAATTTGCCTCACGGCGTTGGAGTCGGAGATATTGTGAATGCTGACGTATCCAATATGTTATCCAATATTGTTTTAACAAATTGAGTTATTTGATCCTTAAATATTAGTGCCAGACCAATTGCAATTGCAACCAATACAACTATCTCCACAGTATTTAACCCTTTTTTGTCATTAATAAACTTTCGTATAAATTCAGCCATATATGCGCCTCTCCTTCCTGTTTTATTTTAAAACCCCTTAGAGAACTGCATAATTGCAGGGGTAATAACAATAAGCAGAACAGCAAAAAACATCAGCATAAGCGGAAAAATCAATTTCGCAGATGCCGTTTCACCCAACTGCTTAACCGCATGTTTACGCATCTCCCAGGTTTCATAGGTCATTTTTTTCAGTTCTTCAATAAGCTGTCTTCCACCAATTTTTGAATTCTGCATAATCATGGTTG
>JAAYBO010000240.1 GCA_012730095.1 Clostridiaceae bacterium | reverse complement strand
ATTATAGTTGAATAGAAGTAACTAATCAACACTGATTTTTACTTTTTTTTTATTTATTACTGACATTTTTTATTGCTGTTCTGATCTTACTTTTGAAATGTTTTCTTATTCTGCAATGGAAACCCCGAATACAGGCAAGAATATGTACAGCGGTGTTAATTATATGGTAAAATAATGTACGTTATAATATAATTTTTCATAAAGATAAAATATGGCTGTAAATTGTTCCCCGCCCGACAGGTGACGGGTAACTATCAGCAAAAAATTACAGATTAGAGGGATAGCAGTGCAAGTGTATGATGTATTGGATTTAATTGGCAACACCTATATGATTGATCTTAAAAAAGCCACCGGCTATTCAATCTACGGGAAGGCGGAGTTTCTTAACCCCGGAGGAAGCGTTAAGGACAGGATAGCAAAATATATGATTGAAGAGGCAGAAAGAACCGGAGCCTTAAAAAAGGGAATGACGATTATTGAACCAACATCGGGCAATACTGGCATCGGGATCGCGCTTGCAGGCATACAAAAAGGCTACAATGTTATTATCGTTATGCCTGAAAGCATGAGTGAAGAAAGAAAGAGAATAATACAATCTCTTGGAGCGGAACTTGTTTTAACACCGGCTGAAAAAAACGTTGAGGGAGCGCTTAAGGAAGTGGAACAACGCTGTAAAAACGACCCTTCTCTTTTTGTCCCGATGCAATTTGAAAACCCCAACAACCCCAAAATTCACTATTTGACAACTGCACGTGAAATTTGGGATCAGCTTGACGGAAATGTTGATGTATTTGTATCAGGAATAGGAAGCGGAGGAACAATCGGAGGCGTAGCCAAGTTTTTGAAGGAGAAAAATCCTGATGTAACAATCGTTGCCGCAGAGCCAAAGGATGCCTCGGCATTATTAGGCCAACAGCCGGGGTTTCATAAGATTCAGGGCATAGGTGACGGTTTTATACCTCCTGTGCTCGATACATCCCTTATAGATTGTGTTATTGAAGTAACCGATGAAGACGCGATACAGACGGCAAGGGATTTGGCAAAAAAACAAGGTCTGCTTGTCGGAATCTCATCAGGGTGCAATGTTTGGGCAAGCATGCAGATTGCAGCCAGGTTCGGCGGAAACAAAAATATTGCTACCATACTATGTGATAGAGCCGAAAGGTATTTCAGTACTGAACTAATATGAAACACATTTAATTAAACAGAACCGGTCCAGCGTATACGGCGGGATCTGTTCTGTTTTTTATTCTGTTTTTTATGCTGTCAAAGGATTATTAAGAAGCTGCGTTTTCCTTCGAATAATTTCTATTTTTATACAGAAAATATTGAGTAAATAAAATAATAAGGATATTGTGAAATGGGATTATTCGGAGAAAAACAACTGAAAAAGGATATAAAAAAGAACATTGAGTTAATGAAACAAATTCTTCCTATAGATAAAAGTTTTGACGTAATAGCGAGAGAAATTATTATCGGAGCGCGAGATGCCTGCCTTATTTTTATTGACGGGTTTATTAAAGATGAAATAATGATTTGGATTTTGGAAACATTACTGTCAATGAAAGAGGATGAATTTGGCAAAGACGTTATTAAGCAACTGATAAAAACAAAGATAGGATATATAGAAGTTGAAGCAATTAAGGATATAAAAAAAATAGAGTCTTTGGTTTTATCAGGAGCAGTTGTCCTTTTTGTGGACGGCGAGAATGAAGCAATTTTAATTGATGTTCGTCAATACCCGGTACGTACTCCTGAAGAACCCGATCTTGAGAAGGTTACGCGCGGTTCACGCGATGGTTTGGTGGAAACGCTGATTTTTAACACAGCGCTAATTCGCAGGCGTTTGAGAGATCCGAACCTCATATTCGACATCCGCAGTGTCGGAACACGCTCCCGGACCGATGTAGTTATCGCATATATAGAAGGGCTCGTTGATGAAAAACTGTTAAGTGAAGTCCAGGACAGAATAACAAACATTGATATAGGTGCGCTGGTAATGGCTGAAAAAACTTTGGAAGAGCTCATTGTAAAAAAACGCTGGTATAATCCACTCCCGCAGGTTAAGTTTACAGAACGGCCCGATGTTGTTGCTGCTCATCTTATGGAAGGCCATATTGCTATAATAGTTGACACATCCCCAAGCGTTATGATCCTTCCGGCAACATTGTTCCATTTTACACAGCATGCCGAGGATTATTACCAGAACATTACGGTAGGAACATATATTCGCTGGATCAGGTTTCTGGGCATGTTGTCCGCATTTATCCTGCTGCCGCTGTGGCTTTTGCTCGTATTTAATAAGCAGTACCTGCCCGAATTCCTTCAATTTTTAGGGCCGAGGGAATCCACGCCCATTCCGCTTTTTATCCAATTCATACTGCTTGAATTCGGCCTGGATTTGTTAAGGATATCTTCAATTCATACTCCGAACGCGTTAACAACTTCACTGGGCATTATAGGCGGCTTAATACTGAGTGAATTTGCCGTGGATGTGGGGCTTTTTGTACCCGAAACCGTACTTTACATGGCACTCGCCGGGATAGGCACATTTGCTACACCCAGCATGGAGTTTTCAATGGCAATACGGATTTTCAGGCTCCTTCTGCTCATTTTAACCGGCCTTTTTAACATTTACGGTTTTATTACCGCAATAATAATTGTTTTTATTATTACTTATTCCACGGGGTCATTCAAATATGGGAAAAAATACACCTGGCCTCTTATCCCGTTCGAATGGAAACCGTTATCCAATATACTGTTCAGAAAACCAATACCTGAATTGAAAGGGGAAGGAAAACAAGCCCGCTAATACACCGTAATCATACCGGGGCTGTCTCCTGTAACACATTTTCCTCCTTCGGCCGTAACTACAAACGTATTTTCTATTCCTACCATTCCGATACCCTTTATGGCTTTTTTGGGTTCAATAGCAAAAACCATTCCCTCCTGCAAAGGCTCTGTAAACCCGTCCGCTATAACCGGCAGCTCATCAATTACCAGACCTATTCCGTGCCCAAGGAATTTCACCCTCCTGTTGCCGTATCCCATAAAGTTTTCAAGAAAGTCCTTGTTTAAACTGCTTATAACCGTATTATATATTTCTGACGGAATTGCGCCCGGCCTTAACATTGAAGCAACCTCATTCTGAATATCAACACATTTTCTATGAATGTCAAGTACATGTTCGGGGAGAGGATTTCCGAACATATATGTCATAGTTTTATCAGTATGATAACCCTCAACGCCGCATCCAACATCAATAAATACCAGGTCTCCTTTTCTGAGCTTTCGTTCGCGGTTCCCAAACAGCGGCACAGCAGGCGATAAACCCAGGTTGCCGCCCGGACCGTCAAAATTTACAGGATAAATTGAACTTTCGCCGAAACATATATTGCCCAGGATCATTTCGGTATCAAACATACCAAAACGTGACAACCCGTGATGACCCTCTTCTATCATAATAGTAAAAAGGCGTGTGCCAAGCTCCGCTTCGCTCATACCTTCAACAATAACTTCGGGCAGTCGTTCCTCAAGTATCCTTTTATGTATCCTTCCGGATTGTTCGATAAGCGATAATTCAAATTTGCTTTTAACTGCGCGTATTGAAGCAATTTGCCGGTCGGCGGGCCTTACATCTTCAAATTTAAAGTGTTTTAAAAACCTTTGATACAAAGCTATCGGAACTATTTCAGTTTCCATATATACGGTTTTAGGCAGATTAGTGTATTCAGCAGCCGCATCGCGGAAACTTTGCATATGTTTAATATGAGGAAACAGCGATTCATCCAATGCTCTTTCATAACTTCTTCTTACCCAGTATACAGCCTCGTCGTCGCGAGGGATTATTAGCATGCCGTCCTGCATTGTCCCAGTGAAATAATACTGGTTTATTTTGCTGAATATAACCGCAATCCGCCATTCAGGACTTATTTCATCCATTTTCAATCTGAAGCGATCCATGCGTGATTTCAATTCTTCAAAAGGTATTTTTTTAATCATAGCCATTCCCCGTTTTGATTTGTATTTGTAAAGAAAATTACTCTGCTTCCTTACAGACTGATCTCCCATAAGTTTAATGCACAATTATCCCTGTCGGGTATTTACAAAAGAGCCGCTTTTATGCGTAGGGATATAATACCATAATTTCTCATAATTATCAAACATGGACAAAGTGCTGATCGGTTTTATACAGGACAGCGCATTCGATCTGTTTTTTACTGTAGTTGTTTACAAATGGTACATAAGTATCTTGATAAAAGATGCTGATATAAAAAACAAAAGCCTGGAGGATAAATAACGTATCATCCAAGCATACGTGAAAAAGGTTGTAGTCTATTAGGACAAGAGCAACACAGATAAAATAGTGGATTTTGATGGCGGAGCAAAAGAGGGCTTATACGAACATGAGCCAGATGAACTAACGGTGTTCGTCTGGCTCTTTTTTGGTGGAGGCGACGAGAGTCGAACTCGTGTCCGAAACCGTATCCACATGAACTTCTCCGGGTGCAGTTCATGTTTTATAATTCCCTCATTATAACGCCCATGAACAGGCTTTATAACTTGGTAGCTTCATAAATCCCACCGGACTCAAAGCTTTGCCCGGCTGGTTCCCTGACTTATGACGCCGGCTACCCGAGGTGCAGGAACCCCGGACCGACGGGCTGCGTTATTTACGCAGCAGCTAATCTGAAATTACTTTCGTTATTAGCGTTTATTTTTAACTCTCGTTTTTTAAAGAGGCCAACGAGAACCCTCTACCCGCTATTCCAGCTTCAACAATCCCGTCGAAACCAGTACGCCCCCATATTTAATTGCAGATTTATTATACCATATTTATCGCGGTTATGCCATTGCCAAAAACATATAATTATCCACTGTTTATGCTGTTTAACAAAAAGTACAATAATCACTGACGGTTATACTCTTTTGTCCTGCGGTCTATTTCCCGTTTTGCATCACGCTCCGCAATATCCCGGCGTTTGTCATACATTTTTTTACCCTTTGCCACAGCTAACTCTACTTTTACTTTTCCTTTTTTAAAGTATACCTGAAGGGGAACAAGCGTTAATCCCTTTTGCTGCGTATACCCTATCAGCTTATTGATTTCATATTTATGCAGAAGGAGCTTTCTGTCCCTCAGCGGATCTGTGTTATATATATTCCCCTGCTCATACGGGCTTATATGCATTCCGCTTATATAAACCTCGGAATTCTTTATATATGCATAGCTGTCCCTCAGGTTTACCTTACCATGGCGCACAGATTTTACTTCAGTTCCGGTTAACACGATACCGGCTTCAAAAGTTTGTTCAATAAAATAATCGTGTCTTGCCTTTTTATTTTGTGAAACCAGTTTTATCGTTTCCTTCGCCATAAATATTTCATTCCAATCAAATCAATCATCTGCTCTACTACTGTTTTTCCTAACCATTAAAACAACGGGGGATATCATGCCCCTTTGTTAGCTGCCAACCCGCGTGAGTAATTGCTAATCAATTTCTTCCGCTGCGCATGCCGGAATCATATTATATACCGAATAATTCAATATATCAACAGCAATTTTTTCGCCCCTGCAATGCATAATAAAACACCGATTTAATTTATGGCTCCAGCACATCATACAGTTTTTGATAAAGAGGCTTGGGAACCTCTTTCAGTTTTACTTTATCAAGTTTAGTCAGAACCGACGAGTTAACGGATATCATATTTGCAAGTTCAACGCAAGTTAGTCCCTTATCTTTTCGAAGCTGATAAATTGTTTTATTCTTAAATTTATAATCAAAAATCATAAAAACGCTCACCTGTATCATTGTACAATTTTTTCTCGTGTGACCAATCATACGGTTACTATTCAGATGTTTCTTTCTAGACTACTGTATAACGGCTCTTATACTCATGTGTATAAATAGTAACATCATATAAACAAAAATACAATTGTGTTTTATTGACGGGAAGGGAAGTATCAAGTAATATTGTAGAAGTAGAGGTAAATATTTTTACTTGTTTTTTATTAAGAAGGATTTACTGATGGAAAACACCAAAATTTTAAAAAAAATAGAAGAAAACCCTGTAATAGCCGCTATCAGGAATGAAGAAGATTTGGAGGATGCCATTGAATCACCGGTATCTACAATTTTTCTTCTGCATGCTGATATATTTAATCTATATCCTACTGTTAACAAAGTTAAAAGGAGCGGTAAAAACGTCTTTATACACTTTGATATGCTTGAAGGAATAGGAAGGGATAACAGGGCAATTGACTACATCTATCAGCAAGTAAGACCCCACGGTATAATCAGTACAAAAAACAGCCATATTAAATACGCAATGGGAAAAGGCATGTTTGCAATTCAAAGAGTATTTCTGATTGACAGCCTATCTTATGAAAACTCCGTTAAATCTATTCTGTCGGTTCAACCTGATATGGTGGAGGTACTGCCCGGAATTATACCTAAAATTATACGCCGTCTTAGCGGGCAGCTTTCAATACCTCTGATAGCCGGCGGGTTAATTGAATCAAAAGATGATGTAATTGAAATACTCGGTTCAGGCGCTCTTGCAATTTCTACAGGAAAAAAAGAATTATGGATGCTTTAAATTTCGAGTGGAATCTTTATAATTGTGAACAAAAAAAGGCGGGAGGTAAAAATCTCCCGCTTTTTGAAACTGGGCTGGTCGTTTCGCTTCGCTGCACTGCTCGCCCATGCATCCTGGCTGGTCGTTTCGCTTCGCTGCACTGCTCGCCCATGCATCCTAACATTAAAGCTTAATGCTTTTAGCATACTTATACATTTCAATAACGTTTTGGGGAGGCACATCCGCCTGAATATCATGGACTGCCGCGAGTATATATCCCGAAGGACCCAGGTCTTCTATGCGGCGTTTCACTTCATCGCGAACATCCTGTACCGAACCCTCGGGCAAAACTTTATTTGTATCAATTGCCCCTAAAAAACACAGTCTGTCTCCATACCGTTCTTTAAGATATTTTGTGTCCATATCATTTGCATTTACCTGTATCGGATTTAAAATATCGACTCCTACTTCAATTAAATCATCAATAAGCGGAGTTACATTACCGCATGAGTGGTATAATAATTTAGCTTTTGTTCTGCTTTTAATAAATTTGAAGTATTCTTTATGATATGGTTTTACTATATTTCTATATGTTTCAGGTGAGATTAAAGTTGTTTGTGTACTTGCGAGATCATCTCCGACAAAAACAATATCCAGATATTCACCCACTTCGTTTAGATATGCTTCATATCTTTTAGTTTGATAATTATAAATTTGCTCAAGAATATAACAGGCTATATCCTCATTAACCATTAAATCAATTAAAAAATTTTGAAAACCTCTTACATAATGTGATGGCTCAAAAATACCTGTATTAACCATATCCCCGATTATTGCATATTTATTTTCTTCTTTCAGTCTTTTAGCCTGTTCACGTAAACCTTCAACAACTTTTGGATTATTAGGATCAGGCCATTCATAACTATCTTTTATTTCCTCAAGTGTTTCCATTCCGGCCAATGGGTTTTCAACCATATCATAATACAGGCCATTTTCGGGCATATAATATTTGATTCCAAAATTATCGTAATAAGTATTTTCATCAATTATTTTTTTAGGATAGTAATGCGGTTTCCCGGGTACACCTCGTGTATCCGTTTCAAGCTCTTGTAATACTTCTTCATCAATTACGCTTAACTGGAAATCTTCCATAAGTAAAATATCCGGTTTATTTATGCCCAGCAATTTTTTAACTTCACTATATCCTTTGCTTGCAATTGTTGTACAATTTGTAGAACCAAACTCCGTGGGGATTTTATCAGGTACTTTAAAATTGATAGCTGCAAGCACTCGTTCTCTTGGTGTCATAATAATAACCTCCTTAAGAGTCAGTTTTATTTATTTGTGCCCAAATGTGCGCTAAATTAAAATTAAGTTAATAATAAGTTAATAATGTGATTTTTTTGTGCAAAAGAATCAATCTTCGTCCATAACAATTATCACTTTCATCGCTTTATCCTTTTGTTCTTCAATTATCTGGTATGCCCTTTGATATTCTTTAAACGGCACATGATTTGTAATCAGCGAATCAAATTCTATGAGGCCTGCTTCAGCCAATTCAATTGCCTTTTTATAATCCTCTACTCGATACATTGCCGAACCAACCAATGTAAGTTCATGATCCTGGATCAAGGCCGCATCCATATTCGCCATATCTCCGAATACGCCAACTACAACGATATGGCTCCCCTTCCGTGCATATTTAATGGCTTGGTTCATCGTTTCATTAATTCCAACACATTCAAATATTACGTCTGCACCGTCAGATCCAAAAAAAGCACGAATCTTTTCGCCCAGGTCTTTTTTTACTGGATTAATCGTCTCTAATCCAGTTTTTTCAGCTACTTCCAAACGATATTCGCTTACCTCGGAAATGAGCACTTTATTTGCGCCCATTGCTTTTGCTGTCTGTGCTACAAGGTTACCGATCGTTCCTCCGCCCAGCACAAGCACGCTCTTACCCTGCACATCACCGTAACGCCTTATCGCATGCACTGCCACCGCCAACGGCTCTATCATTGAACCATGATCCCAGCTGATATTATCAGGCAGCTTTAGCGCCTTTGCAGCTTCTGTTACAAAATACTCACTTGCCATTCCTGTTGTTTGAAATCCCATAACTTTCAGCACTTCGCAATCATTGTACATTCCATGAGTACAGGGATAGCATTTTCCGCAAACCACCTGCGGCTGTATTGTCACCTTGTCCCCCGGCTTAAAATCGTTCACGCTGTCTCCCACTTCCACTACCTCTGCAGATACCTCGTGGCCTTGCACTACAGGGTACGTGGTAAAGGGGTGTTTGCCGTGATAGACATGAATGTCCGATCCGCACACTCCGATACGTTTCATCTTTACTTTTATTTGTTCCGGCCCGACTACGGGTACATCCACTTCCTGGTAGATAATTTCACCCGGCTTTGTCATTAATGCTTGTATCATAATGTATCTCCTCTCTATGATTAATATTCTTTAAGGATTGAACGCGATAATCCTTAATGTTTTAAGTACCAACTTGAAAAATTCATCCGATACCTTGTTTAATCAAATTAAGAATATCATCAAGCGCAGGCATGGCAGGAATTGCTCCATGCTTAATAGTTGACAATGCCCCGGCAGCATTTGAAAATATTAAAGCTTTGGATAGTATTTTTTTATCAGGGCATTCAATATTAAGATTACCGGAAATAATCTGATACAAAAAAGCCCCCCAAAAAGTGTCACATGCACCAACAGTGTCAATAGTCTTTACGTCAAAGCCTGCTTCCGTTAATATGTTTTGTCCATAAATCGCTTTGCAGCCCCTGCTTCCCATTGTAACAACCAATATTTTCAGTGCATTATTTTGTTTCATAAACTGCAGCATCGCATTTTCGATATGATCGATTCCTGTTAAAAAGTACAACTCTTCTTCCGAAATCTTTACAATATCACAATAACGCATCGCACTAAGAATGACTTCTTTAGCCTCAGAAAGGCTTCCCCACAGCAATTCTCTCAGGTTCGGATCATACGAGATAAGCGCACCATTCTCCTTTGCGGTCTTTACCGCATATAAAGTGGTTCCTCTTGCTGGTTCGGATGCCATCGAAACAGATCCGAAATGGAATATTTTCGTTGAAGACAAAAGTGACTTGTCAATCTCATTAGATGTAATCATGCAGTCCGCGGTCTGGTTGCGGTAAAAACTGAATGCCCTGTCACCATTTTGGTCCAGCGCTACAAATGCCAGTGTAGTGGGATATTTATCCGATAAAATTAGTGACGACGTATTAATTCCGCAGTCACTTAATGTAGAACGCAGTACTCGTCCAAAAATGTCATTACCTACTTTACCGATAAAAGCCGTATTAAGTCCTAATTTAGATGCACATGCAAGAACATTTGCAGGCGCACCGCCAGGGCAGCCGCTAAAATTGAGTTTTCCCTGTTCCTGGTTTGAAGACGGCACGAAATCAATTAAACATTCGCCAATCGCCACTATATCGTATATTTTCTGCATTTTCATCATACTTCTCCTATCAATTCTTCCAGAGTCGGAAGAATACCTTTCGCTTCAATACTGTTACAGTATTTCAGGAAACTGTCCACAAAACGTTCCGAGGAGCTGAGTGAAACGCCCGAAAAACAGGATAGCCTTAGAAAATCTAACGGTTCGCAGCTGTTGATCAATATTTTGTCGGTTTCCTCAAGCCCTGGGTCATCAATCTTATATGGTACGCCTTTGTCATCTTTAAGGCGTCTAAGATACAGCCGATATGTTGCTATTAAGAATGCAATTCGTTTCATATCCGCATTTGCCTTAAGCATAGCAGTTATCGTGGGATACATAAATACCGGAATCTTGTTGACCGCGTCAAAGCAAAGCCTGGAAAGCTGATCACTAACTGCTTTGTTTCCCAATCTCTCAATGAAAGTTGTCTTGTAGGCTTCCAGATCGGTATTTGGCGGCGGCGATAAATAAGGTGTCACATCCATATCCATATATTGCCGCAAATAGGTGGCAATTCGCTCATCGCCGACCGCTTCATCCACTTTACGATATCCGGCAAGAAATCCTGGGAAAGACAGCATTTGATGTGTGGAATTTACAAAACCCAATTTCATGAATTCATATTTTGATACATCATCTGTAAATTCGACACCTACTCTTTCCCATTCGGGCCTTCCCGCCAGGAAATTATCTTCAATCACCCACTGGATAAAATCCTCGCAGTACACCGGAACAATGTCTTTATGGCCATTTATGGCATACAACTTAGGTATGTCGTCTTCCAATGTCGCAGGCGTAAT
>JAAYBO010000239.1 GCA_012730095.1 Clostridiaceae bacterium | reverse complement strand
TTGCAGTGAGATCAAAAGATAATTTTAAGTACTATAAACCCTATAACAGCGAAAACTCCGTATATATAGGCATGATGATTCATTCATTCCTGTTTGATTTGAATGTTGATATCGACGAATCTTACGATGTAAAAAATTTGTACCCTGAAAAATACAGAGAACTTAAAGAGTACCTTGATGAGTTTAACTGCTCTGTAAATAAAAACCCAAGGGGATGGTTGTAAAGTACGAAATAAATAATGCATAATCGAGCCGAAATTGCAGCCGGTCGGGTTTAGTTTTTCCTATTATCGGAAGCAGGTGCACCATTTTAAAGCCCGGATGATTGACAAATAATTGCAATGGTAACATCATTATGCTAATATCAAATCATGCAGTTTAAACCAATTAAAATTTATCCGGGGGAAGTGGTTTTATGTCGTTTGATTTGGATATGAAAAAGTTCTGGGAAGTAAATGAAAAGTGTAAAAATGTCAAAGAGGATATAGTAAGAGTGCCTGTAAGCATTTATTTGGACGGGGACTGGATTTGTGAATACCTGAAGCTTGACAATGCAAAATACTATTCCGATTTTGATTACCAGCAGGAAAATCGGCTTAGATGTTCCGAAATCACCGAGAGGGAATTTGCGTATACAATCCACCCAAGTGTGGACTTTGGTGTGATCATGGATTCATCGGTTTACGGCGGCGAGGTTAATTATGAATCAAACGCGACACCGACACTAAAGCCCGTTGTAAACGATCCTGACGAGATTGACTCTTTCGTTGAGAAAATGCGGAGAGTTGATGTCCTTGATCAGGGTTTGATTCCCAAATACCTTGAATGGAGGGAAAAGATAAAAGCAAGGTATGGTATTGATCTCAAATACGGAGACGGTATAAAAGGCTGTGCGACGATGATGGGACAGATATGCGGAATTACTAATTTTCTGACATGGATTATTACCGACCCGGAAGAAATGCGCAAACTTATAGGATGTTGGCTGGAAACGTCAAAGCGCTATTTGAAGAAAATGAGAGAAGTTACCGGTTTTCCAAAGGATCGGCACGGGTTCAGCTTTGCAAGTGATGTGGCGGGAATGCTTTCGCCGGATCTTTACAGGGATTTCATTATGCAGGCCGAAAAAGAACTGTATGATATGTTTTCGCCGAATCCCGGCGACTCAAGGTTTTATCATGCCGATTACCATATGCTGCATCACCTTGATGCTTTAAGGGAGATTGGCGTTAATGCCGTTAATATCGATCCGTATATTGAACCAAAGCAGATTTTGGAGAAAATGCCCGATGTTGTCGTTTATGGGCAGATCCCTCCGACAAAGGTACTGCTTTACGGCACACCCGAACAAGTGTATGAATGCGCGAAGCGGGATATAGAACAGGCCGGCCCCGGTAAACACCTGGTACTGTGCACCGCGGGAAGCATTAACCCCGGAACTTCATTTGAGAATCTTAAAGCGATGTGCCGCGCCGCGGAGGATTTTGGTTATATTTATTAATTGTACATACAAACTTAAAAACAATCATAAAATGAATCCGGCTTAATGGCCGGGTTTTTTTATGCAATTTCAGCAGGCATTCAGCATATAATTAGGAAAAAGATGTCCTCACCTCTTTATGCGGCGGCTGCCTGTTATAAAACGATATCCTTTAAGACGCGGCGGTATTTCCAATCGAACGCAGTGAAAAAATATCTGTAGAAAAGACATATTATAAGGACAACATCCATATATATTACAAAATGGATTTTGTACCTTAAGGGGGATTACATATGTCTGTGGAATTGATAAAAAAACCCGTAAATGTTTATCAGACAATTGATGAACAGCAGAAGGAAGAGTTGATAGAAACCGGTATAATAGTACCCGACAGCAAGCCTGATGTTATGGAAGTTCTTGTTGTTGACGCCGATGTAAACGTAAAAGCAAGGGAAAAAACCGGGAAGGTTATGGAAGTTGGAGGAGAAATAAATTACCAGGTTATTTACCGTGCCGATAATCAGAATCAGGATCTTGAAACCATTAATGTAAAGGCTCCGTGGTCTGTTTCGTGTAATTACCCGGTCAGGGAGGAAGATGTATACACGCTGGTCAGAAGCAGCGTAGAACACACGGATGTGGAAATTGCGAACGGTCGCAAATTAAACGCTAAATCGGTATTAAAGCTTAATGTAAAATATTTAATGGAAACAAGTATTGAAGCGGGCGAAATGCTGTCCGGGGATCAGGTTTACCAGCGTTCGGACACACGGGAAATCTCAGTGCTTGAAGGTGTTGGGGAGAGAATGGTCAATGTGTCGGAAAATGTGGAGCTTCCCGAAGGCAAGCCGGAAATACAGGAAATATTATACTGCAACAGTAATTTAAAAGATTTAAAGGTGCACGAAAACATGAATATGGAATGTGTTTTAGAGCTTGATTTTTTATACCGGCCCAATAACGATGACAAAGACGTTGAGAATATTCATATGGAATTCCCGGTAAACAAGAATCTTGAGATAGAAAACTTCAATTACTCCGAGGCAAATGTTAATGCCAACGTAAAATCTGTTTCTGTAAAACCGGATGAAGACATTGACGGGCTGTTAACACGCGTAAAGGTTGATGCTGAAATAGGCGTTGAATACATTCTTTACTCAAAGGAAGACCTGCATCTGGTAAATGACGCGTACTCAACGGATTATGATTTCGAGCTTGAAAAAAAATCATTTACGGTATGTGTGGAAGAAAGGGACAGCCAGGATAAGCTTCAGGTAACGGGAAGTATACAATTGGACTGCGGCGGTGAAGCTGTTGAGGAAATATTGAACCTTACCGTCAAGCCAAGGCTTTTATCGGCTGAAAAAGATGGCAGCGATATTGAAGTAAACGGTAGCCTTGATATATGTATACTGTATGTGTGCGGAATACAAAACAGAATAATACGGGGGTCAAATCAGGAGATACAGTTTACGCACAGGATTCCGCTGCCTGAATGCGACTGTCCTTATGAGCATGATGTGGTCCTTACCGCCGACGGCTGCAGTTATGAAATCGTGTCCGACAGTGAAGTTGAAATAAAGGCTCAGGTTATTGCAAAGGCGCATATTTCAAAAAAGCGTCAGCTTGAGGTTGTAACCGGCGTGAAAGAATTAAGGCCGGCCGGAAAAAAGGAGAATCCTCCTCTTCTGATATATTACACACAGCAGGGGGATAATCTTTGGAAAATAGCAAAAAGGTATAAAGTACCGGTACAAAAAATACTGGATGATAACTGTATGACTGAGGAAAAGGAACCGGAAGCGGGGCAGAAAATTCTTTTTATCGGATAAATGGATTGTGCGGGCGGTCCGATCCGGTATTTAAAAACTTAACATTTCCTTTCGATAGTTTTTAGGTAAAAACTGCCGAAATGAATAAGTTAGCAAAGCAAACCAGGCGGGTATTCATATACATGCCTGGTTTGCCTGATCAATTTTTGTTTCCCAAAACATTCAAACAATTTACGCATTTTAACTGTAATATAGAATGCTGGAAGGCTTTAGAAGCATATTTATTGCGTTAAGTTTGTATATTGTATATAATATATTTGTTAGCAATAGGCCATTTATTGCGTATTAACCATATCTGCGGGCAGTATTTTTGGGCAGTTCCGGCGTTAAGAAGCGGCTTCGCAGGTTGAGCTGTTTCATAACATGAAAAAGTGCATGCTGCCGCTTAACAGGCAGGACGGGTTTGTATTTCCCGTACAATGCGCAAACGGAAACTGAAAGGTGTGTGGTGTTTGGAACAGATAACTATTGCAGCCCCGGCTAAAATAAATCTGTCTTTGGATATAACCGGAAAACTTGAAAACGGGTATCATGCC
>JAAYBO010000238.1 GCA_012730095.1 Clostridiaceae bacterium | reverse complement strand
TCAACCTTCACATCGTCAATATACAACACAAACGGTATTTCATTCAGCATAACCGCCGCAAACGCATTTACAGAAAACATCAAAAGTATTCCAACTAATAATCCTATGCTGAATTTTTTCATAATATACCACCTCCAACTAAATTATATAACATTTACTACCATTTTGCAAAATATGGCATATTAAGCCGTTGTCATTTCATGCAATCCATCCAGTTTACGGCCATACAACAACCGCCTTTGCCCTTCACGCCATAAAACAACATTTTCAGTTTTCCGGTAAAAGTTTGTCCGCTTGTCAAGTTTGCGCTCAATCCGGTAAACCTGCAATTCCGGCATTGTCCGTAACTTCCGCAGGGCTTTCCGCTCTATCTGTCGAATCCATTCCTTTGAACAGTTCATATCATTGCTAATACTGTCAAGCGTTTCAGCTTTACATTTAAAACCGTAACGCCTCCGGATAACTTCCCGCTGCCGCTCGTTTAGCTGCATGACCGCTTTGTTTACTTGTCTTATCCTGTCGTTTCTTTCGGCTATGTCCTCAGGGCTTTCCTGTTCGTCCGGTACTGTGTCAAGCATTGTTCTTTCTCCGTCCATGTCCGGAATAGGTTCGTCCAATGATTCAACGTCTTGCATAAGCTGGAGAAGCTTTTCAACTTCAAAGATATTCATTTTTAAGTGTTTTGACAGTTCAAATGCCGTTGGTTTTCGTTCGTTCTTTGCGGTTAATTCCTCTATTGTTTTTTTTAAAAGGAATATTCTTTCGTGTAGATATACTGGAAGTCTGATAATACGGCCTTTATTGTAAATGTATCGTAAAATCGCCTGTTTAATCCAATATGCCGCGTAATTGCCGAATGGAATGTCAAGGGCAGGATCGTATTTGTCAATGGCTCGCATTAATCCGATAAAACCCTCCTGCCGCAAATCATCATATTCGTATTTGTAGTTGAAAGTGTAACGCCTTGCTATAGAAGAAACAAGCCCGGAATTCTCCAAAATAAGCAATTCACGGGCTGCAGGGTCTCCGGCTCGATATGCTTGTAATAGCTCAAGATTCTTTTGGTATTTTTTATCATCCATAGAAAACCTCCAAGCGGGAAAAGACGTTAAAAAGGGTGTGTAACGCTTTAGAAATGACAGGGTAATGAAATTACATTATAAATCAAGAATCGGTAAATACAATGCAGTGATTATGCGGCTTTCCAGACTTCTAAAACGTTACAGACATATCCTTTTCCCTCAACCTTTTAACCCGCTGCCGTGTTTTTTCACGCCGGATTATTTTTGAGCAAATCTCGCAATACATTTGACGATTGTTGGAGGGCTTAAAAGCTCGCTTGCAGCGTTCACATTCAATTTCACGGCTGGCAACGGCAACCTTTAATATTTTAGCCGCGCTCCGGTTGTTTATTTTTTCGCCATAACGTTCAGCTTCTAAAGTCGCATAATACAATGTCCTTGCCTGATTATTTGATTCGCTTGCAAATACGCCTTCTTCAAGGTAACTGCAGCGGGCTAATTTTTTGTTATTGATGAAATACTTACAAACGCTATCAGAAGGTACACAACTGTTTAAAATGCCGTTATTGTCTTTGCAGAAATTAGCGCATTGGTCTTTGATTAGCGTTGTTAATGTTCTATGTACCTTATCCATGTGTAACCATCCTTTCGGGTTTTCCGTTCAGAACACCGCATACCATCATTATTTCAGAATAATCCTGTTTTTCCCCGTAAATCTTTTTTAGTTCTTCCGTTGAGCCGTTAAGATACATTAAAAGAATTTCGTCCGGAGATAGTTTGTAACAGATGCCCATATTAGCAATTCCACTCACCCAGGGGGCGACTTTTGAAACATCATCAATTAATGAGGCTATTACAAATATTGCATAATGGATGTCATTGTTCTTTTTAATGTAATGGGTACTATCAATTATTTTCCGGTTAAGCAAGCCGCCATATTTGTATATTTTTATTGTTTCGCCATATTTATTGGCAAGCTTTACAATCTTCTTATTGCGTATTGGATTGCTGATAAACAACGTTCCGGCTTCATTAAAGCTGCGAACACTAAAAGCAAAATCCATTACATCAAGCCCGATTACAAATTCCCCGCTCTCGTATGTGTTTTTTGAACATATGGCTGTTGATGTTGCTGTTTCCGGCGAAACAATCTTTTCTGTTTTTTTATCTACATATTCCTGCGCAAAATCCTTAGTTCTTTTAATTGAGTAAAGCCATGCGTTATAAATATCATCTGTTTCTGTTGCACCCGATAATTCCAGGTTTTCTTTGAAAAATCTTGTGCTTAATGATACTCCACCCGTCACAGACACCCAGCCAAACTTTGTAAGGAAAGTTTTTTTTGCGTTGTCTGAATATTCTCCGGTCTTTCGGTATCCGTAAGAAGCTATCTTCGTCTTTCGTGTGTCCGTTGCAGTTACGGAAAAACCTTCTCCAACAAAACCTATTCCGATGCTCATGTATAACCTCCTGAGGAAAGAGGGGGGCAAGATTTGCTTACCCCCTCTTTTGTTTTAGTCAATACGTGACAATTCTTTAGCCATTGTCGCCCGTAATTCCTTTGTTGGCTTTGACCTTGCGGCATCCTGCAATTCTTTAATGTATCGGTACGGGTCAAAAGTTGGTTGCTGAACTATAGGCTGTTCTGCTGGTTGAGTTAACGGCATTGCTGCGGCTCCCGGATACCCTTCAAAACTATGGCCGCCCGTGGATATTGCCCTTGCCTTTGCCCCTTCGGGCAAACTCTCCCATGCGGCTGACGGTACCCCGTAGGGGTTGTTGCTTGACGTTTTTGGAGCGGTGGCTGTTGCGCCTTGCTTCTTCTCCCATGCCTGTTTAGCTAAATATCTGCCGTAATCATTCATT
>JAAYBO010000237.1 GCA_012730095.1 Clostridiaceae bacterium | reverse complement strand
TTCGGTTTCGTCTTCGGTAACACCTTCCGCACCGCTGCCGTTATTTTCGTCAGGCTGTGCATCGCTGTTCTGCTGCACCGTGCCCGGTGGTTGTGTATTGCCGGTGTCCGGCTGGCTTTTATTTACAAAACCGTTGTACACAAAATAAACACCGGCTAAAAATAACACAAATATAATCAGGGATATAATTGTTTTTGTTTTTGAATTCATTGTTTTCCTCCTTTTAGCCTGAAAGTATTGACAAATAACGTCCCATTAACCCTGTTGCCATTAATATTCCAATTATGACAAGCAACCCTCCTGATATAATATTGATTATACGGTAATTTCTCTTAATAAAATCGAAAGCCGATTTCAGCTTTCCAATTAAAACAGCACTTATCAAAAAAGGGATTCCCAGACCAAGCGAAAAGCAAAGGAGCATAAGAACACCTTTCACACTTTCACCGCTGTGTGCCGCAAGCATAAGAGCCGATCCTAAAAAGACCCCGACGCAGGGCGTCCATCCAATAGAAAATATGATACCAAACAGAATGGAAGAAAAAAAGCCCGTTTCGGCGGTATTTATTTTCATACGGTGGGTCGTATTGATAAATGGCAGTTTTATAATTCCGATAAAGTTTAGGCCGAAAAGAATAACGATTACGCCGGTGACCAGGTTGACAGGCGACCGGTATTCCCTTAAAAATCTTCCAATGGTACCTGCAAATGCGCCCATGGCAGTAAAGATAACGGTAAACCCTATAACAAAACCAATCGCGTTAATAAGTGTCCTGTTATTTTTGTTCCCGCCGTCCTGAGCGGCAAAATAAGAAACATATACCGGCAGCATCGGCAGCAGGCATGGCGAAATAAAAGTAACAATTCCCTCCAGGAATGTGATAAAATAATCCATTAATGATTTCCTTTCCGTTTATTCGATCAAATACATATTAATTAGTAAACCGGCATACAAGTCAGGCGGGTAGTCTTAATATATGCTAAGCCTTTTATCCTTATTATTTACTCTATAAAATAATTCCGGTACGGGGAATGGCGGAAAAAGGCAGCCGGCAGCATATGATTATTTATACCCCGCTAACCATATTTAAAACGAGGCTCTAATATTTTCCGTAAATCACAGTTCAAGTACAATAGTTAAAAAGATAATAAGGAAAAGTAGTAAAATATCCCTTCCCTTTACTATGGTAATTACAAAGAATATAATTAATAGAGAGGGTAAATAGAATATTAGTGATGGTCTTAACGTTCCTCTATCGGAAAGACCTGTTTTTTTGATGTGGAGTGACCAATTTGATTTTTTCCGGTTTGATATTCCTGTGTATATTCCTGCCGCTTACGACACTGCTTTATTACATAATCAGGGACAGGCGCTGGCGCAACGGCCTGTTAATCGCAGCGTCCCTTGTTTTTTATGCATGGGGAGAGCCGCGCTATGTCATTCTGCTTTTGGTTTGCAGTTTGTTTAATTATTTATGCGGGTTATCGATTGAAAAAACGAAGGCTCAAAACAAGAAAAAAGCAAAGTTGATTCTATCAGTCATCCTTAATATCTTCGTACTGTTTTTCTTTAAATATACGGGCTTTTTGATCGAAAATCTAAACCTGCTTTCAGGATGGACGGTTCAGGTACCGGATATTTATCTGCCGGTTGGTATTTCCTTTTATACCTTTAAGGCTATTTCTTATGTTGTGGATATATACCGCGGTAAGGTACCTGCGCAAAAATCCCATTGGAAGTTTCTGCTGTACATCTCGCTTTTCCATCACTTAGTCGCCGGACCCATTATCCGTTACGAGGATATCGCAAACGAGATTGACTGCCGGGAAGAAACCCCGGAAGGGTTAAGGGACGGTGTGCGCCGGTTTATCATCGGGCTTGCCAAAAAGGTTATCTTAAGCAATACGGCGGCGGAAATCGCCGGAACGTTTCTTGACGGAGACATATCCCGGCTGTCTGTTGCAGGAGCCTGGCTTGGAATTATCCTGTTCGCTTTCAGGATATATTTTGACTTTTCCGGCTATTCGGATATGGCTATCGGGCTTGGAAAAATGTTCGGTTTTAATTACACGGAAAACTTTAATTACCCGTATGTTTCAAAATCCCTGACAGAATTCTGGCGGCGATGGCACATTTCCCTGGGAACCTTTTTCAGGGATTATGTTTACATACCTCTTGGGGGGAACAGGAAGTGCCTTATCCGTAACCTCCTTGTGGTTTGGTTTTTAACAGGTCTGTGGCACGGTGCAAGCTGGAATTTCATCCTCTGGGGCGTATTTAATTTTGTGTTGATTGTAATAGAAAAGAAATTGCTTAGAAGGTTTTTGGAACGCATACCGGCTTTTTTTTCAAGAGTTTACTTTGTTTTTGTCATTTTGGTTGGGTGGACATTTTTCTACTTTACCGATACGACACGATTATTCGTTTTCCTTGGGGCTCTTTTTGGATCGGGAGGGAGAAGTTTTATTAGTCCCGATGCGATAATCCTCATAGAGAATAATTGTGTGTTTATTGTGATATGTATTCTGGCTTGTATGCCGGTATTGAAATATATGTCGGATATTACAGAGAGAAAAACTGAAGAACGGTCTAAATTGGCGGCGGGAATCCAAAATATAGGCCAGCCTTTTGCCTATACCATGGTTTTTATTGTATCCCTGCTGTTTTTGGTTTCGCAAACCTATAATCCGTTTTTATACTTCCAGTTTTAACATAGAGGAAGGGTATGAGATGAAAAAAATTTATTTTGAAACTATGATATTTTTTGCGGTGTTAGCCGCTTTTGGAATAGCTAATATGTTAAATCCGGTAAAGCCGACAATATCTGAAGTGGAAAACCGGGCCCTTGCCGGAAAACCCGTTTTTTCCGCCGCAAGCTTTTTCCGGGGGAAATATTTTGAGGATTATAACAATTATTATAATGATACGTTTGTTCTGCGTGACGAAATGATTCTTCTAAGCAGGGATATAAGAGACGCTTTTACGGTTGATTCGGGTTACGTATTGGTAGTCGCCGAACAGGATAAACTGCCGCAGGGACAGCAAGATTCCGGTGATGATACCGGACTTACGGATGGAAAAGATAAGAACAATTTTGAAAATTCCGAGGAAACGGCTTCCGCCGGGGATATAAACGAAGCACAGACACCGCATGAAGGGTCTGAAACCATAGGGGAAGACAAAATGGAAGAGACTTCAAAGCCCGGGCTCGAACTTGAAGATGACGGAAACATGGGATATTGGCTTCTTGTAGACGGGAAAGCCGTGGAATTATTCCGCTTTAACCAAGAGGCCATTGACTATTATGTGGAAACAATTAATATGTATCATGAGAAGCTGGGAGATACGGTAAAGCTTTATTCTATGATAGCACCGACAGCAGGGGAATTCACGCTTATGAAACGGTATCAAAACATGACCGATTCACAGAATGAAGCGATGATTTACATTAACAGCAAGCTCCATCCGGATATAAAAACAGTCGATGTTTTTAATGCTTTAAGTAAACATAAGAATGAATATATATATTTTAGAACCGATCATCATTGGACGGCTCTCGGAGCGTATTATGCTTATGAAGCTTTTATGAATGCCCGCGGTGAAGAGGCCGTTCCTCTTGAACGGTATGAAACGGTAACGGTGGATAATTTCCTTGGCAGCGCGTACACAAAAACGCTTTCAAAGGATTTGGAAAATAACCCTGATACAATCCAGATTTACCTGCCTTTTACGAAAAACCGCTTTACGAGGTATTCCGGGAACACCCCAAAGGAAGCCGACGTAATTGACTTAAGTTATGCGGAAGGAAAGGACAAATATCTAGTCTTTATCAGCTCCGGCGGCGGTACCTGGTCGGTTATCCAAACAGATGTGAAAAACGGAAAGAAGCTGCTGATTATGAAGGATTCCTTTGGAAACGCAATTGCTCCTTTCTTTATGCCCCATTACGAAGAAATATACATCATAGATTCACGCTTTTACAGTACTGCTCATACCAAAATGAATATTCCGCAATTCATAGAACATCATGGGATCCAGGAAGTTGCCTTTATACACTATATGGAGGATGTGAACTGGGCCGAGTTCATGCAAACCGTCCGGAATCTGCTTTTTGAAGATGAGAATACCCGGTGAATTAATTCTTTTTGGTACAATATTCATTTATAAATGCCAAGTGCAGGCAAGTTATAAAAAAGATGAAAAGTACTATATTTACTTACAGATAAACCAGGTTATTGTCTGGGTTTACCTTTTCTATTGAAAAACTAACTGTTTTACCTATACACTCAGCCTCGTACTCACCAAGAAACCCTGTTACATTAATTGCTCCGGATTCATCAGTTACATAATCTTTTGGAGCTGTCCACCATTCTTCTTTTATGAGCTTACGTATTTCCTTATATGCCGGCTTTTCGGAACCATCTTTTCTAAGGAATCCGGAAGGTGCGCCAAGCCATTGTCCATCCTTGAAGTCCCAATAAGTGATCGATTCAACAGCCGGATGCGAAAACAAAGTTTTGTAATGCAGTACCATTTCTTTTGCCTGGCGCTCTTCTCCATCGGGTGTCGTAGGCCAGTCATCAACAACATAGTCATTCAGATCAACTATTTCAGGAGGCATTAGATGTCCTGAAACAATTGTATTTTCAGTAAAATGTATCGGTAATTTAAACCGTGAAAAACGGTCAATGATTTCCAGTGTCTTATCAACACCCCAATACCCTTGATGCATATGGGATTGAATGCCGATCGCGTCTATCGGAATTCCTGCCTCCAGGCATCCTTCAACGAGGATATCATAAGATTCCGAGGTATCAAAATCGTTTATTAATAGAATTGCATCGGGATTTGCCTGTTTCGCCGCATGAAACACCTCCCGGACAAGGCGGATACGGCCCATTTCCTTGCATATGCGGGTAATCCCGTTATCATACTTATTAAATATAGGCATGATAACGACCTCATTTATTACGTCCCAGATATCTATAATACCCGTAAAATTTGAAACATCACGACGTATTCGGTTTATCTGTGTCGTAAAAATATCGGTATTCGTCATTTCAAGAAGCCACGGAGCGGTTACGGTATGCCAGCAAAGCGGGTGCCCTTTTAGTGTACATCCTTTGGAAATTAACCATTCTGAAGCTTTTCTGAGTCTTTTCGTGTCAGGTTTTCCCTTTACAGGCTCAAACCTGCCCCAATAGAAAGGCAAAGTAGCGTAGTTGAATATGCCAAGAAACTTCTCAATAATTTTTTCATTCAGTTCCTTTTCCGCTCCCTCAAATTCGTTATTGGCAAGAGGGATAGCGTAAAATCCTCCGCTTCCAAATAAAAACCTATGTTTTGTCTGCTTAACGCTCACCTTCGTATTTTTCAAAAGCTCACCGCTGCTTCCGACAAATGTAAGTTTTTTAACCGATTTTCTGTGTTTGTATTGATTATACTCGCTTTTATCCATTTCCGGATCACTCCTATTACTGAATGTGATAGTACCAGGTAATATTTACATAGTACCAGGTAATATTTACCCATAACAGACACTTTAAACCAACTTTTCGTTCCGCAAAGCTGTACAAAAAACCAGATTTAGTAAGCTCTGCAGCACTCGGTTTTACCAAGTGCAGATCATATGATTTTCTTAAATTCATGATATAATATAACAAGGCAGAAGATGTCCACCTGTGTAGTATTCTGTCTATGCATAATACTTTGAAAGGAAAGAGAAAAATGGACTATCAGAAAAAACCGAAGCTGAAACTATGGTATAAGAAACCTGCCAATTTATTTAAAGGATGGAATGAGGCTTTACCGCTGGGAAACGGACGGCTCGGGGCAATGGTGTTCGGAGGAGTTCAAACGGAGCGTATTCAGTTAAATGAGGACAGTGTCTGGTACGGTGGACCCAGAGACAGGAATAATCCCGATGCATTTGGGAACTTGCAAAAAATAAGAGACCTTATTAAAAACGGGAAAATTAATGAAGCCGAAAAGCTTGCTGTAATGGCTTTATCCGGAGTTCCCGAAGGGCAAAGGCATTACGAACCATTAGGTGATATATTTATAGAATTTGACGATCATAATCATTACAGCGGTTATACAAGGGAATTAGATATAGAACGGGCGGTATCAAGAGTAAATTATACTGTTGAGGATACATCATATTCCCGTGAGATATTTTCCAGCGCGCCACATCAAGTTATTATAATGAGATTAAAAAGCAATGGTCCCAAAAAGATTTCTTTCAGATGCATACTAAGAAGAGCCAGATATTTTGAAAAAGTAACATCTTTCTCAAACAATACCCTTGTTATGAATGAAAAATGCGGCGGTGAAGGCGGGGTAAGGTTTTCACTTTGTCTTCAAGCGACTGCGGAGCAAGGAAATGTCCAAATAATCGGCGAACACCTGGTGGTGGAAGATGCAAACGATGTTACATTGTTTATTTCGGCTGCGACATCTTTCAGATATAAAGAACCATATATCGCAGCAATGGATTTTATTAATAATGCCCAAAAATACTCCTATGATGAATTATTAGCGGAACATATCAAAGATTACCAAAGGCTGTTTAAAACCGTGGAGCTTAATATTAGTGACGAAGATACGGCTAATTCCGGTTATATGCTTCCTACGGATGAAAGACTGGAGAATATCGGAAGCGGTATGAAAGATCATGATCTTATAAGCCTTTATTTCCAGTATGGCCGCTATTTGCTGATATCCTGCAGCAGGCCCGGATCTTTGCCGGCTAACTTGCAGGGGATTTGGAATCAGGATTTTCTGCCCCCATGGGACAGCAAGTATACGATAAATATTAATACGCAAATGAACTATTGGCCGGCGGAAAACTGTAATCTGGCAGAATGTCACAAGCCGCTTTTTGATCATATCGAAAGGATGAGGGAGCCAGGAAGAAGAACCGCAAGAGTAATGTATGGGTGCAAGGGATTTACGGCTCATCATAATACGGATATATGGGGAGATACGGCACCACAGGACATATATATACCTGCAAGTTACTGGCCTATGGGAGCGGCATGGCTTTGTCTTCATTTATGGGAGCATTATGATTTTGCAAGAGATATAGCCTTCTTAAAACAGGCATATCCTACGATGAAGGAAGCGGCGGAATTTATCCTGGATTACCTGATAGAAGATGATAAAGGAAGGCTTGTAACATGTCCTTCCGTGTCCCCGGAAAATACATATATTCTTTCTAACGGTGAAAGCGGATGCCTATGCATGGGCCCTTCTATGGACAGCCAGATCATTTACGAGCTGTTTACCAATTGTATAAACGCAGCTTCGACATTAGGTATTGATGAAGAGTTTATTAAGACACTAAAGGGTGCTTTAGAGCGTATACCAAAGATTGAGACAGGTAAATACGGTCAGATTATGGAGTGGTCTGAAGATTATGAAGAAGCTGAACCGGGGCACCGGCATATATCTCATCTTTTTGCACTTACGCCGGGCAGCCGGATTAGTGTTAATGATACGCCTGAACTGGCTAAAGCGGCAAGAATCACACTGGAAAGAAGGTTATCCCACGGAGGAGGCCACACCGGATGGAGCAGGGCATGGATTATTAATATGTGGGCAAGGCTTCAGGATGGCGACAATGCTTACGAAAACATAATGGAATTGTTAAAAAAATCAACTTTACCTAACCTGTTTGATACGCACCCTCCTTTCCAGATTGACGGTAATTTTGGTGCGGCAGCGGGCATAGCCGAAATGCTGCTTCAAAGTCATAATGGTATAATACACATATTGCCTGCACTGCCGAAAGCATGGCCTGACGGTTATGTTAAGGGCCTTAGAGCAAGAGGGGGGTTTGAGGTGGATATTCAATGGAAAAACGGAAAGTTTGTCGGCGCGAAGTTGTTGTCACTGGCAGGAAACAAATGCGCTGTAAGGGTACAATACGGAGAAGCCGCCGAATATCAAACCGAACCGGGGCAGTGCATATACATAGAAAGATAATAAATGCATGAGCTTTTTAGTTATTGCTTTTGCTCGGCAATAACATAATTTTTACAGATAAAAGGAGTGGCTAAGCCCACTCCTTTACAGCCTATATGGATTCTAACCTTATTGCTGGTCATTATACCTTCTTTCTGAAACCGCTTCACATACTTTTTCATACATTGTTCTTACCCCATCACAGGTTGCCGTAAAGTTAAACGCGCAGCAGTAGTTTATGCCGATATAATCCGCTTCCATGACCGCATCGATGTTTGCACCGAAAAATAGAAATTCCCAGTTGCATTTGTGCTGCTGGTGGTGAATTAACTGCTTTACTTTGTAATTTGTGAATTCCTTGCTGGAGTTTTCGAGCCCGTCAGTAATAATAACAAATATTACCTTTTCGGGCCGTTCTTCTTCAACCGTATCCCTAATCCGGCTGTCTACGTTCAGAATTGTTTTGCCCACAGCGTCGTAAAGAGCGGTGCTTCCTCTGACAAAATACTCTTTTTCGGTAAGCACTGCATCTTCCGCTCTGACAGCATTCCACAGCAGTTCGTAATGGTTGTCGAACAAAACAGCGGTAACCCTTACTTCGCCTTTTTGTTCCGTCTGTTTTTTTAAAAAAGCATTAAAACCGCCTATTGTATCCTTTTCAAGACCTGCCATAGACCCGCTTCTATCGAGTATAAAAATTACTTCGGTCAAACCTTTCTTCATACCCTACATCCCTTTCCAAAATGATTATAATATAATAAGGTTTCACCAGGTGAAAACCTTATGGTTTTCTCAAATTCATGATATAATAACCTCACCCGTTACCGAAATCAAAGATTTCGAACGGGTACCCGAGAACATTGTATCATGAATTTATACAGCCGGTACCCGTCTGCCATCGGTTTCACCGAGTGAAAATCCTATGATTTTCTCAAATTCATGATATAATAATACCTTGAAAAGACGTCGAATTGGTCGCTTGCAAGGCGACATTTTCAGGAGTGTATATATCCATGGATATTAAAATGATCCTTGAAGAATTGGAAATATATCTGAATAAACGCTTATTAAAGGAACCGCATTCAGTCGTTTGTGAAAGTTTTGAATCAGGCATTATAAGATATCCAACTCGTGCAATTGAAAATGAAATGGAAGATTTCATAAACAATAAAAAGAAGCCTTCTTTCAGTTCACTGCTTTTTCATTACATAGACGAAAGAAAATTAAGCGATTCGCAAATTTACAAAAAGGCCGGCATTGACCGGAGGCATTTTTCAAAGATTCGTTCAAATAAGGATTACCGCCCCGGGAAAAATACCGTTATTGCTCTATGCCTCGGTCTTGAATTAACACGGGAAGAAGCCGATGCTTTGCTTGAATCATGCGGGTTCAGCTTGTCGGCCAGCGAAATGTTTGATTTGATCATTGCGTTCTGTCTTGAGCGTAAGATTTATGATATTTATACTGTGAATTTTATGCTCGACCGTTATAAGCTGAAAACGCTGTAATTATTATGTTCAGACTTTAGTATCTGAACTATTGTACAATAACGGAAACGTAGAGCTTCATTCCGTTATAGTTTCCTTGAAACAACGGAAGAAATTGCTTAGCAATTTCAACACACCGTTTCAACGAGGCATGAAATTCATTAGAACAATCGATATTGGAAATAGGTACTCGTAAACCATAGCGGAGGGGATATCTTTTTAGTCTCGTTTTATTATACAATAGTTCTTCAAATTATAGTGCTGTACCTGCAAATTCATACCAAATAAACAGCGGGTGATAGAGCTGGCAGGCCCCGCGGAGATAATATTCTGAAGTTATTATAATAAAAGAAAAGGAAGGGAAGCGGATTGGAACGGATTGATATAATTCTGGGTGACATTACAAAGGTTAATGCCGATGCTATTGTGAACGCGGCAAACAAAACGCTTCTCGGCGGCGGAGGAGTCGACGGCGCCATCCACAGAGCCGCCGGTCGGGAGCTTTTGAAAGAATGCCTCAAACTGGGCGGCTGTGAAACCGGAGAAGCAAAGATAACAAAAGGCTATAAGCTGCCTGCGAAGTATGTGATACATACCGTAGGTCCTATCTGGCGAGACGGAAAAAAAGACGAGGACCTCTTGCTCGCGTCATGCTATAGGAATTCTTTGCGGCTGGCTGTGGATAGTGGGATAAAAACAATCGCGTTTCCGTCAATCAGTACAGGCGCTTACCGGTTCCCGCTCAAACGCGCCGCGGAAATTGCCATGAGTGAAATATCCGGGTTTCTTAAAGAGAACACCGGTATAGATAAGGTTTTTATGGTATGCTTCGATGAACGGACAAAGCAGGCGTATGAAGAGGCTAAACTGTCGTTGGAACCTTAATCCCCATAGGTTTTTAAATCGGGCAGTTCATCCAGTGTGATAACCTTTTCATGGGTATAAACCTTTTTTACAATTTCCTTTTCCGTATACCCGTCTTTAGCCTTTTAACACCATAATCTTTAGGAGAAACTAATATACGAAACCCATTAAAATATGCGCAAATGCGCGCTTTTTTTATTTAAAAAACACTTGCAAAAATTATTTTTTTGGTGTATAATATATGGTGTTATATGGTGCTATTGGAGGCGATTTTATGGCTTATTTCCTTAAAAAATCAAAACTCAAAAAGGGAGTTTATCTTCAAATTTACGAGTCTTTTTATCACCCCGAAAAAAAAGAAACCGCTCATAAATCCCATATGGCTCTTGGCTATGTGCAAGACCTTATCGACTCAGGTATTCCTGACCCCATTGCCTATTATTCCGAAGTCATTGACCAAATGAACATTGAGGCAAAGCGTATCAAAGAAGAAAACAAGGTTAAACAGATAGGCGAATCCCCCGAAACCTACATTGGCTATTTTCTTTTAAAAAGCATTTATGACAGCTTGCACGTCTCCAATTACCTGGATTTAATGCAGTCTGTCAAGGGCTTTCGCTTTAGGCTTTCTGAATTAATGGAAGCTCTCACATATAGCAGGGCAGTTGACCCATGTTCCAAGAATAAAACCTGTCATGACGTCCTTCCTAAGCTGTATGAGTCCTATGGTCTCTCCTATAACCAGATTCTTGACGGTGTTGAATATATGGGCAATGAATATGAAAAGATTATCGAGATATTCAACCATCAGGTCAACATCAAATATCCTTTAGATACATCTACTACATATTTTGACTGCACAAACTTCTATTTCGAGATTGATAAAGAAAATGAATTCAGAAAAAAAGGACCTTCCAAAGAAAACAGGCATGATCCCATTATTGGGCTTGGGCTGTTACTGGACGCAAATCAGATTCCTATCGGTATGAAGCTTTATCCCGGCAATGAAAGTGAGAAGCCTGTCATCCGTGATATCATAAAAGAACTAAAGGAGCATAATCAGATATCCGGAAAAACAGTACGGGTCGCGGACAAAGGCATAAATTGCGCTGAAAATATAATTGATGCCCTAAAAAACAATGACGGCTATCTGTTTTCAAAATCGGTGAAACAACTACCTGAGACTGAAAAAACCTGGGTCCTCTTAAAGGACGGCTATAAAAAAGTTACTGACAGTAATGGCACACTTCTGTATCTGATTAAGGAATGCATTGATGAATTCCCTTATACCTACACGGACGAAAATGGCAAGAAACATACCGTAAGACTAAAAGAAAAAAGAGTCGCCACATACAATCCCAAGCTATCAGAGAAAAAGAAGTATGAGATAAAAAAGATGGTTGAAAAAGCCAAAATGTTAAAAGCCTGTCAGGCTAAAAAGAGTGAATTCGGCGAATGTAGCAAATATGTTACTTTTGGCTGCGCCGACAAGAAAGGAAATGCCATAGATGGCAAGGTAAAAGTTGAGATTAATAGGGATGCCATTCTTAAGGATTTAAAGTTGGCCGGCTATAACCTCCTTGTCACATCAGAAATTAAAATGAAGGCAGATGACATATACAGCACCTATCATAACCTATGGAGGATTGAGGAGTCATTCAAAGTGATGAAAAGCTACCTTGACGCACGCCCTGTCTTTTTACAGAAGACAGCATCAATCCATGGGCATTTCCTGATTTGTTATCTTGCCGTACTTCTCATCAGGCTTCTACAGTTCAAAGTGCTGAAAAACAAATACTGCACGGAAAAAATTATTGATTTCATCCGGAAATTCCGAATTGTAAAATTAGAACATAATAAATATGTGAATATCACGTCTTCTTCTAAATTTATAAAAAGCCTGGCTGATGAGTTGAAACTACCAATTACCAATTACTTTCTTAATGAGTCACAAATAAAAAAGATGCTAAACTACAAATTTTGAGTTTTAGCACCATTTTTCCCTATTTTATTCCTAAAGTCAGGTACTATACAGTAATTTTGCAGTATGTCAATAAATGTTTATTCAGGTATTGGGGAACAATGGCCACAGGCCGTGACGGGCGGCACGGAAGCTTCGCCCTTAGAGGCCCTCTGAATACAGCGTCATTGACTTTTTCGAGGATTCCTCGGGTTATATGCCGCCAGGCATGCAGGAGGCATTCGAAGGCCGTCCCGCAAGGGAAATATCCATCACGGTCAATGATGAGGCAATACAATGGCAAAGCCATTCATCAGCGATAGAAGTGTTTATCCCTTATGAATTAACCAACATGGATAATAAAGATAAACTGTCGGTATGGTACGATGACGGAACCACACGTGTTCCGGTGCCAAGCGGAAGGTATGACGGGAGCCGCGGTGGAATTGTCTTTGGAACCCGCCATTTAAGCAAATTTACAGTAGGTTTATATGATAAAACCTTTACTGATATGACAAGCTTCATCTGGGCCAAAGACGCGGTGGAAATACTGGTGTCGAAGGGAATAATAAAAGGAACTTCAAACACCACATTTTCACCGGAGCTGGATATTACAAGGGCCGATTTCACGATACTGATTGTAAGAATGCTGGGGCTTACCGGAGAAAGTGAAGATAATTTTGTTGATGTACTGCCGGATAAATACTATTACAGCGAAATTGCCCGGGCAAAGGAATTCGGATTGGTTAAAGGCGTAGGAAACAACAGGTTTAGTCCGGAAAGCAAAATTACAAGGCAGGAAGCCGCGGTAATGATTGAAAGAGCTCTGACTTCCCTCGGGAAACTACAGGGAAGCGCAAACGAGCGAATACTTAATACCTTCAATGACAAAGACGATATTTCGGATTACGCAAAATTCAGCATGTCAATCCTTGTGGAAAACAAATTGCTTTTGGGAACGAACACTAATAACCTCAATCCGCGCCATAACATTCTAAGAGCTGAAACAGCAGTTCTGATGCACAGGGTATACAACTTACTATACACTACAGGGGAGTAATTGAATTACTCCCCACCCCCCCTTATTATATCCGGATCAGGACCCATGTCTATTTAACCCGATAATTGCCATACTTAAAATTCTTCACTGCTGAAAGTACATCCACCGTCTACGGAACAGGCATAAGCCGATATTAAAACGGCTGTGTTATTAAAGTTCCACTATCTCCTTTACAATTTGTTATAAAGAAAATATAATAATATTATGCTACATTACCTCATATGGTTAATTAGTAATTAAAATGGAGGGTAAGAATGCGAATTTCCGGAATAACCTATGTTAAACGAAGAAGGAAATGGTTTTCCAAGTTCTTGTTAGTTCTTCTTATAATTATAATTGTAGCTTTTGTTGTGGTAATGGGGCTATTAATGTTTACCGACATACACATCCCTTATATCAGTGAATGGTTGGATGTTGATGTTTAAAAGCCGCGGTTTCCTGCGGCTTTTTAGTTAATACGGCACATAAATTGATTATGTCAACTTAAGCTGCATTTTATAATCATCCATTACAAAACCTGCGCCGATATCGGTAATAATTTTATCGATAATGTTAAATCCCATCCTTTTATATGCCTCTATCGAACCGGAATTATTTTTATTAACTGTAAGCCATATATAATCATAACCGCCTTTAATCCCAATATCCTTAACCATGTTAACCATCTTTTTAGCAATTCCTTTGCCGCGGTAAGCTTTTTCGACATAGAGCTTGCTTAGAAAAATATCTTTGTTACCATCTGTTTTTATCGACGCATAACCTATCGGAATACCGGAACACAGTGCGACAAAATACTGATATTCACCCGATATGATATCACTATAAATCCTATCAAAACTCTGGAACTTGTCCAGCATATATCTTACCTGTTCTGTGCCGATAATCGGCGTGTAATGCTCTGTCCAGATTTTTTCTGCAAGTTTCGCAATATCACCGGCATCTTGCCTGCTTTCAGCCCTCTTTATTATTATATTTGTTTTTTCTGACAAACAAACTACCTCCCATGTTTTTTAAATTAGCCTTACATCGAAGCTCAAAGATATAGCACCCCCCGCCCCCCTTATAGGCGATTTTTGTTTTGCTGTATTATCTTCCGTTTTTATTATATATTTACAATGAAATTGCAGCAACCACAAAAAGGATACCAATAAACAGAGATTTAGCCGCATCCCTGCACAAACGGAAGTCTTTTAAAATGGCGGAAAACCATAATAAAAGTTGCATACATTTTATATAAATGCATTTTAAACAGGGTC
>JAAYBO010000236.1 GCA_012730095.1 Clostridiaceae bacterium | reverse complement strand
AATAATTGCGTGGACAATTGTTGTCGTAATAATTTCACTCCTGTTTGATTTAGTATTAAAAAAACTGTTTGAAAGGAGTGAAGCAAAATGATAAAGCTTATTGATATACACAAACAATTTCAGAATGTTATTGTGCTTGACGGAATAAATATGGAGTTTAAAGAAGGCATGATAACAGCAATATTAGGCCCTTCGGGATGCGGAAAAACAACTCTTTTGTCTATAACCGCAGGTTTAATCGAACCAACCCGCGGTGAGGTAATCGGAATGGAGTCGAAAAAATCGGGTTTTATATTCCAGGAGCCAAGACTTCTTCCGTGGAAGAATGCAGAACAAAACCTTGAATTTGTCCTTCCGGACGATATAGATAAGTCCAAGAAAAAACAAATATGCAGCGATATTTTAGCTCAGGTTGGCCTTTCTGGATTCGAAAAACATTACCCGTCTCAGCTGAGCGGAGGCATGAGCCAGAGACTTGCCATGGCAAGGGCTTTTATTGTAAAATCGGATATTCTTTTTATGGATGAACCGTTTCAGTTCCTCGATTTAAAAAGACGTGCGCAGATGATTGATCTGCTGAAAAACCTCTGGATTAAAAGAAAGCCTGCGGTAGTTCTTGTAACTCATGATGTTCAGGAGGCACTTCTTTTATCCGATAAAATTTATATTCTTTCCGATAAACCGGCAACTGTTGTAACAGAAATAAAAAACCCAATGCCTTTCAGTTTAAGAACGGTGAAAAACTCTGAATTCTACAAGCTTGAACAGGAAATAATAAATGACTACCTTTTGTCCTGATCATCAGGTTCCATCTCTATTCCCCTTGTATACGCGCAAAAACTTATGTATGATGTTCTTGTGTTTTTATATTACTAACAGGGAAAGGGTTTGCAATGCTTCGCAAGGATTTTTATTATGATTTGCCTCAATCGCTTATAGCTCAGTATCCGTCACAGGAAAGAGATATGTCGAGGCTTCTTGTTCTTGACAGGAAAACAGGCAAAACAACTCATGTTTTGTTTAAAAATATTATTGATTACGTGAAAAAAGGCGACTGCCTTGTTATAAACAATACAAGGGTTATACCTGCGCGTCT
Organism: Clostridiaceae bacterium; assembly: GCA_012730095.1. GTDB lineage: Bacteria > Bacillota > Clostridia > DSM-8532 > DSM-8532 > DTU069. Next base: position 3,381 of record JAAYBO010000236.1, on the reverse strand, counting down.
GTTGGGTGAAAAAGAAGATACCGGAGGTAAAATTGAGTTTGTTCTTTTAAAAAACAAAGGTGATGATATTTGGGAAGTAATTCTTAAGCCCGGGAAAAGGGCAAGAAAAGGGGCAAGGTTTGTATTCGGCGGCGGAATACTGAGCGCTGAAATAATTGATGTTGTTGAAGAAGGAAACAGGCTTGTCAGGTTTTTCTACAACGGGATTTTTGAGCAGGTCCTTGATAAAGCAGGGATTATACCGCTTCCTCCTTATATAACGTCAAATATTGAAGACTATGAAAGATATCAGACTGTTTATTCACGATATAAAGGCTCTGCAGCGGCGCCAACCGCCGGCCTGCATTTTACACAAGAGCTTATGGACAGGCTTAAAAACAGCGGGGTTAAATTTGCCGAACTTACGCTTCATGTCGGTATTGGCACTTTTCGTCCGGTAAAAACCGAAAATATTGAAGATCATCGTATGCATAAAGAGTATTACAGCATAAGTAAAGAAGCATGTGAAATCATTAACGAAACCAAATCGGAAGGTGGGCGCATAATAGCTGTAGGAACGACAAGCTGTCGGGTTCTCGAAACAATCTCAACCGATGCAGGTTTTGTGAAGCCCGGCGAAGGAGAAACAGGGATTTTTATTTATCCCGGATATCGCTTTAAAGCCATAGACGGGCTTATAACTAATTTTCATCTTCCTGAGTCGACATTACTGATGCTAATAAGCGCTTTCGCCGGCAGGGAAAATGTTTTGTCCGCATATAAAGAAGCTATAAGCATGAAATACCGGTTTTTCAGTTTTGGCGATGCGATGCTGATTATTTGACACAACATGTTATAAAATTGTTTTTAATCAAATTCTAATCATTGACTAACGGGTTTTTCATAGTGATGCAGTATACTTTTATTAAATTATGCATCAGGTTGAATTTTTGAATGTCGACGTAAAGCAGGCAAATAAATGAATTCAGCTGCTTAAAGCTCTTTAGGAGGATGAGAATATGGAACAGAATAAAAATGGCAAGTTTGTATGGGGAATAATATTGGTATGTGTCGGATGCCTGTTAATCCTGAGTAACCTTGGTGTGGTTCCTTCATTTGGAAGGCTGATTGGACTTTTCTGGCCGCTTATTATAATCTTTACGTCTTTGATGTTCCACTTTGGGTATTATACAAACAGGAAAAACGTTGGGTTATTGGTACCGGGCGGCATACTGCTGACGGTTGGTATCATATGCCAGGCATCAATGCTGTGGGGTTTATGGGGCTTTTTGTGGCCCGGGTTTATTCTTGCTCCGGCAGTAGGTTTGTTTGAGCTGTATATATTCGGAAACCAGGAAAAAGGCTTGCTAATTCCGGTCGGAATACTATCAGGTTTGTCATTGATTTTTTTCACAATGAATTTTCGGGCACTTGGAACATTCGCAAGATACCTGGTTCCAATTATTTTAATCATCATTGGTATTTCCATTCTTTATAAAAACAAAACACAGCAGGAACAACACTATGCTCAAAACGGCCATCAGGATAAATATGAAGATAACAGCCATATGTAAAATAAAAAATTAACGCTATTTTATCAAAGTATATCAGAAGGAACCGTCCTTCAGAAGGCCGGTATGAATAAAGAGAAGCGAATTGACTTCCGCAGTTGACATGAAACAGGGCAAAAGATAATATTAAAACTGATTATTGACAGCAAAGGATGTTTTTATGGCAGCTATAAAATACGAACTTATTCATAAATGCAAACAAACAGGAGCAAGGCTTGGGAGGGTTCATACTCCTCATGGAAGCTTTGACACTCCTGTTTTTATGCCTGTAGGCACCCAGGCCTCGGTAAAAGGGATGTCTCCCGATGAGGTAAAAAGCATTGGTGCAAAAATTATACTGGGAAACACTTATCACCTTTATTTGAGGCCGGGCGGTGAAATAATAAAAAAGGCCGGAGGGCTGCACGGATTTATGAACTGGAGTCTTCCGATTCTGACTGACAGCGGCGGTTTCCAGGTTTTCAGCCTTGCCAATTTACGTGATATAAAAGAAGAAGGCGTTACATTCAGATCCCATATAGATGGTTCGAAGCATTTTATTTCTCCCGAGAAATCAATAGAGATACAAAATGCTCTTGGCGCCGATATTATTATGGCTTTTGACGAATGCGTCCCTTATCCCTGCGAATACGAATATGCAAAAAAATCAATGGAAATGACAACAAGGTGGGCAATACGATGCAGGAATTTTCATCAAAATACTGAGAAACAGGCTTTGTTCGGCATTATTCAGGGAAGCACGTATGAAGACCTAAGGCGTGAAAGCGCAAAACAGATAACATCGCTTGATCTGCCCGGATACGCGATTGGAGGCCTTAGTGTCGGCGAACCTGCTGAAATTATGAACGATATTCTGGAAAAAACAGTGCCATTTATCCCGGAAGACAGGCCAAGGTACCTTATGGGGGTTGGAAGCCCCGATTACCTTATAGACGGCAGCATCCGCGGGATTGATATGTTCGACTGCGTACTTCCTACAAGAATTGGCCGAAATGGTACTGTTTTCACTTCGGGCGGCAGGATAATCGTGCGGGACGCAAAGTATGCCGAGGATTTTTCACCAATTGATCCTGAGTGCGACTGCTACGCGTGCAGGAACTTCTCGCGGGCATATATAAGGCATTTGTTCAAATGCAGGGAGATGTTCGGTTTAAGGCTTGCAACATGGCATAACCTCAGATTTTTAGTAAAACTTATGGAAAATGTACGGGACGCAATAAAAAATGACAGGCTTGCCGATTTCAGAGATGAATTCTTTGAAAACTTTGGTTACACTGCAAATATTAATTAATCGCCAAAATACTGAATGTAGTTTAAACGTTAAATTTAATAATTATTGAATTATTATACAATAACGGAAACAAGAGCTTCATTTGCAAGAGTTATATAGTTCATTCCGCTACAAATTCCATATTATTGTATATTAGTTCCTGATATCCTCGGAAATAACGACAAATAAGCAGCGGCATAAAAAATAAACGGTTGAACTGGCTGGTTTTATTTAGTATAATGTTTGATGTGATTTCGGAAAGAATGCTTATGTTTTCTATAACAGGGCAAAATTCAGTTATATAAGGCTTTCTTTCAAAAATCAGAAATAAGTTTATTACGTTAACGTTTAAACTAAAACTAATATATTATAGTTTAGTAAAAGAAAGCTTTTTTGCTATGCTTTTTGGAGTATGAAAGGAGAAATTATATGAACTTGCTATTAACGGCTTTTGCCGAAGGTGCGGCAACCGATACCGCCGAAATGGCCGGGGGAGGCTGGCTGGCGTTTCTTGTACAATTCGGCCCGCTTATCCTGTTATTCGGTCTTATGTATGTTATT
>JAAYBO010000004.1 GCA_012730095.1 Clostridiaceae bacterium | reverse complement strand
TACTCTGTCTTCATCTTTAATTTGCTCTATGCAGCGCGACAAAAATTGATTTAACTTCTCTCAGTTTAATATCTGACGATATCAACCCTGAAATAAAACATGTATATCACACTACTGTTCCTTCGCGGCTTCATATTTCTTTTCGAATTCAACCATTGCCTCTTCAGGCTCTTTCTGTCCGTAATATACTTCATCAATCAAAGGTCTTATATTATTTACAAACTCAAAGAAATATTTGTTTGTAACACCATAGGCCTGAGCTTTGGATGCAGCTTCGAAGAAAACATCGTTGAAATCCGGGTTCATTGCTATATATTCTTCTTTTGCGCTTTTTCTTGTAGGAACAAATCCGATTTTCTCAGCTATTATTAACTGGCCTTCTTTACTTGTTATCTCCTTCCACATTTTTATAGCGTCTTCAGGATGATCCGTACCATTATATACCGACCATGCTGTACACCCTATCATGTATTTTTCCGTCGGGAGCGTTGAAACCGCTATGTTTTCAAGGCCAAGTTTGTTGGCGAAAGTTACAAAAACGCTGGAACCCGCGAAACTCATTGCCGCAAGGCCGTTTTCAAACAGAGTACCCTGGATGTCATGCATTATCGTATGATCTGATAATTTTTCAGACATTATCGTGTTACACCATTTTAAAGCCTCCTGTGCTTTCGGCTCAAGCATCGTCGACTTGAGATTTTCATCCCAATATGTGTCAGCGCCGTGCATCAGCATCACAGAAAACAGTGACTGCTCACCTGTACCGATTTCCAGCCCTGACATTGTGATATTTCCACTTCCATCATGTTTGGTTAGTTTTTTGGCATATTCATATATTTCATCTAAAGTCTGAGGCGGACGATCAAGACCCGCTTCTTTAAATAAGTCCGTTCTATACCATAGTATGCGCATCTCAAGCATCGGAAGACAATATAAAACGCCGTCTTTTCTGCCTATGTCAAGTACATTTGAAGGGATATCTTCATATCCGTCCCATCCTGTCAGGTAATCATCAAGGGGCAGCATATTTCCACTGGCCTGGACCGGCCCGATTTGTCCTAAACCCACGCCATACAAATCCGGGGCAGTATCACCGGAAAACGATACATTAAGCTTTGTGAAGTAATCCGCCCACGGAATTTGTGTTATCTCAAACTCAATATTACTGTGCTTTTTTTTCAGATTTTCGTAGATTGCGTAATACGCTTCTGTCGCATTATCCTCGGTTCCGGGTAGAAATGCCGTAATACGAACCGTTTCCTCGCTTGCCGATTTTCCATCTGGTGTAGAAGTCTGGCCTGAATTTGCACCATCTGCCTGGGGTGTAGTGCCTTTGTTATCAGAGCAACCCGCGGCCAGAGAAAATGCAATTGTTAACAATAAAAACATAGCCAAAATCTTCTTTTTCATGAATTATACCTCCTTTTAAATGAACATTGATGTGAAAAAAGGAAGCAAATGCTTGTAAGATAGTACAACATTATTGGGTTATGAAAGAACTTGTCCGGCAAAATCTTCAATAATGTTTGTTCTACGTATCAAGGCTTGATGTACAATAACCGATAAGTAGTCAGCACCTGCCTTTGTAAGTGAGAAACTCCCTGCTTCCTTTTATATCTAAATGATATTTTATATTTAAATAATTATCAATTGAAGGTTTTTTACTTAATGTAGTTTTTTTTACTAAAAAATTCTTTATGAAAGTTTTCTTCTAAATTCATTCGGGGTTAACCCCGTGTGTTTTTTAAAATATTGAGAAAAATATGTAGCTGAAATAAAACCTGTTTTTTCTGATATATCTTTTACCATAATGTCCTTGTTTGAAAGCAATTCTTTAATTTTTTCAATTTTGACATTGTCCACATAGCTTTTTAATGTTATCCCTGTTTCATTATGAAATATTCTTGACAGATAACTGGGGTTGTAATACATCTCCTCAGCCATTGATTCAAGGGAAAAATTTTCCGTAATATTATTCTTAATATATTCTTTTATTCTATTAATCAAATCGACCTTTGAGTACTGATTTATCTTTCCTATAGAATCGCAGAGATAACTGATTTCTTTCTTAAGATACAGGTATGCTTCCTTACTGTTATTAAACTCTGAATATTCTTTAAAACGTGTAGTTTCATTTTTGCTGACAGCATTATTCAGTATATAACTGATTAACAATATTGTGTTGTTATAAAAATATTGTGCTTTCTGTTCATCATGTTGTTCAAAATCATCCAGGATTTTGCTGCAATTATTATAATTACCCGATATTATATTTTCCCGCAGCCTGGATATGCTGATTTCAAAATTTACTTTCTTTCCGCGCTTTTTATCTGCATTATTAGTATCAAACAGAACAATGTTTTTTTCATTATAATGAGAATCCAGTAAGGTTTTCAGTTTTGTAAAAGTATCTTTCCATGTTTTAAAATCAGTTTTTTCCTGCGAAAATGCAAATGATGTCTCTATATTCATAATCGTTTTTATTGTAGTTTGGACATTGTGTATGTTTTCTTCAATATATTCCCTGCATTTCCCTTCGAAACCGTGTTTCTCCTGAAGTATAATATATATGCTCTGTTTTTCTGATTCATGCATCAAAAAAGCAGATGTATTCATTTTGTCTTTTACATTTTTATCGATTATATCCTGTATGGTAATGCATTTACTTATATTATTTTGTACGCTGAGAAAGTCATCCGCTTTTACCGTATCAAATCTGCATATTAACGCAAAAAATCCCCGGCGGGGATCGATGTCTATTTTAATCTCATCAAATCTTTCCCTGATTATTTCAGGTTCAAGCTCCAGATTCATGTTATACATAACCTGAAGAGTCCTTAACCGATAATACGGAATAAGAGACTTTATACTCATGTCCGCTTTTTCAAGCAGTTTTTTTGACATTTTATCCTTTTCCAATAAATCAATACATTTATCTACCGCTTCGAATATTTCCTCATCTTCCTGGGTTTTTAGAATGTATTCAACAACTCCCGAACTTAAGGCTTCCTTCGCATATTCAAAATCTGAATAAGCACTGATAAATATCATTTTACATTCCGGCCATCTTTTTCTGACTATTTTTGATAATTCAACTCCACTAATTCCAGGCATTTTTATATCAGTCATAAGAATATCTATCGCGTATTCTTCAAGTATATTCAACGCTTTTTTTGCAGAATCGGCCTTATATACCTTGAAATTATACTTTGTACTTGCAAGCAGCATCTGCGAAATCCAGTTTACTATATATGGTTCATCGTCAACAACCAACACTTTATATATCATCCTGTCTTCCTCCCGTGGGAAGCATATATCCTGATAATTGTTCTTACGCCGCCTCCCGGAATATTATCTATAAATACCCCGCTTTCATTACCAAAGGCAATTTTTAACCTCTTGTTTATATTAATCAGGCCTGTATAATTTTGATTGATCTTTTCAGAATGAAGTTCATTTTTTAGTTCGGATAATGTTCTTTGATCTATTGTCCCGACATTATCACTGAATTCAATACAGATAAAATCATTTTCTTTACGGAAAGTGATTTCAAAAATAATTTTATCGGCATCGTTAAGTCTGCTGTATTTAAAATAGTTTTCTATTATAGGCTGTAATATAAGCCTTGGAACAATAATATCCTTATCTTTCTCCTCGAGGCGATCCTGTTGGTTAATAATCAGCTTATCACCATACCGGACTTTTTGAATGGCAATATAATCATTCATATGTGATATTTCCTTGCTGAGCATACAAACATCTTTATCACTCCTTGTAATATGTTCAAAGTAGCTTGCAAGGTGATTTACAAACCTGTATCCGTTTTTATTGTCGTTACTTTTAATCATTCGTGAAAGGATGAAAAAGCTGTTATACAAAAAGTGAGGATTAATTTGCGACTGAAGCTGTTTTAACTGTGCCTGGTTTATCAATATGTTTTTTTGATACACTTCATTTACAAGAGAACTAAGTCTTTGTGACATCCTGTTGAAGCGGTTGCACAGTATTTTGAACTCGTTGTTTTTTTTGTAATCAATTCTTATATTAAAATCACCTTTTTCTATGTTACGGGTAGCATCAGTAATCAGTTTTATTGGTTTTTGCACAAGGCGGCTGAAGTATATCGCGCTTAGTACAACTAACAGCATCAGCATAAAAAACAGTACGGCGTATATTATCGAAATATTATTGGAATATTTGTTAAAATTCCTTTCATTTATGGTCATGATTAAAAAAAGCTGGGATTTAACAGAATCTTCCCTCAGAACTATATATTTTTTTCCACTGACCTCGATCATATTACTGCTTTTATATAATGTGTCATAATCCACTGTTTCGGATCCGGGACTTGTGTACAATATTTTCCCGCTGTTGTCAATCATGTAAACATTTGACCCTTCATAGGCGACAAAAGTGGAAAACAAGTCATCCAACGCACTTTTATCAAACTCTATACAAAACAGGTATTCGTTCATATCACTTTGTCCAATAAAAAAGGAGTTTGTATCTAAAAAAAAGAAATTATTATTGTTATCCAAATAAAGTTTATTTTCGGCAACCCGATATGTATCTTTAATCTTTGCGTAGCTTAAGTCATCCAGATCCTTTATTAAAAGATGGTTTTTTGTTTTGGAAATAACTTTTTTTACTATCGGCAAGTAAAAATCAATATTTTTAATAAACCTGCTTGTCGTATACATTGTATCAATTTTCCCGGCAAGACTGTTTATATGCGTTGATAATTCATTATAGCTTAAATAATCATAGGATAACATGATATTTTTTATATCACTGTCATAATTAAATGATATGGTTTTTTCTTCTATCCTGCTAAGATCATCAGACAAATAGTTCAATGAATAATACATCTGCTCATTTATGAGATTAATATTTTTTTTCTTCATTTCTTTATTATTTATGTTATATGCATATAAAATAATTGAAGACATAAATAGAAAAAATAAAACAAATACTACTATAAACCTGAAGTATATGGTTCTGGTAAACCTCATAATAAACTCACCAAATTATATAACAACCCCTATAATTTCCTCAGTATGTTTTTTCACAGGATTACAGATTATCCCAAACGGTTCTTGCTAATATCTATTAATATTATAGCAAAATCTCTTAAGCAAATCAAAACAGTTCTCCGTCCAGACCCATCAGATGAGGGATGTCAGTATGACGTGTTAATGAAGTGAATATACATATATAATCAGAAAATAACAATGTTAATAAGCCGGCTTTAAAAATAAACATTTGCAATCAGAAACTCCGGCAAATGCCGGAGCTTCTAAGGTTCTTCACTGGATTCATAAATCTTTTCTGAGACTTTGAAACCAACTTAATCAATTCAGACAATCATTTTGTTGTTGCCACAAATTTTAATCTCGACGGTGTTGGTTAAAACATCGGTATAGCTGTATGATACTTTCCTGACATTTTTAAAATCATTTTCGAAACGAACCGTAAAAATGCTGGGGTAGGTACATTCTAAAATACCTTCTTTTACAAATGTCTTTTTCCTGCCTTTATTTGCTTTAAGCTGGATACGTTTACCAATGCAAGACTCCATCTCTTTCTTGATTTGAACCAGAGAGTTTTTTTCAACCATACCAATCACCTCTTCTTTTGTCGTTGACATTATACCACAAATTTCATGGCCGTGTCAATAAAGCAAATTATTATACTAGCCTTTAGTACTTCTGTCAAGTGTTTCAGCGAATATTTTCACTTTTTTTATGAATTTTTTATATTTTTCACGTTAATTATTGCCTAATTTATCTTGTAAATCATTCTAATGCCATTTATGATTGTTTATGGCAAAATAGGCTTTAAAAGGCTTGCGTTGTTACTAATGTTTGTTTGCCGTATAAAAAACGCTTTACATAAATGTCCGGTATTGACAAACCGCAAACATATTTTTGTTACGTTCTATTATTTCCATAATTATGTTTTTTAATTCACTAATATAGAAATTGACATAAGCGAGGTAAAAAACGGTTATTATGTCTTTTTCAATTCAACCTCTCATTCTGCCGTTTAATTAGTAACTGCCTGAACTTTGATGCATGCATACCCTCTTCCTCTGCAAACTTTTTAAAGACCTCCTTCAGTTCATCATCATCAACTTCTTTAGAGTATACCTCAAAATCCCTTGTCAATTCCATTGAATTCTCCCATGCCCTTAAAAGCCTGTCGTAAGAGGTTATTTTTATATCCCCATGCTTTTCCAATATGATCACCTGCCTGCCAAATCATATATTCAAAAATATTAAATTCAGTTCCCTAAGCGAAACAACAGAAATTAACAATTAGTATCTGTCGAATAAAGAAAAAATATACAAACTTGAATTTAATTTTTTTTGTTTGATATAATAAACGTAAAAAATAAACGTAAACGATCGGAGATTAAATATGCTTACAGACATTGAGATTGCCCAAAAAGCAAAACTAAAGCCAATTGAAGACATTGCGGAAATATTAGGGATAAAAAGGGATAGCCTTGAGCTGTACGGTGATTACAAGGCAAAACTGAAGCCGTCTCTTTATGACTCCGTTAAAGACAGGCCTGACGGGAAGCTGATTCTTGTAACAGCCATTAACCCTACCCCCGCGGGTGAAGGCAAAACCACAACAACGGTAGGCCTTGGACAGGCCATGGCAAAGATAGGTTTGAAGTCGGTAATCGCTCTGCGGGAGCCTTCTCTTGGCCCCGTTATGGGAATAAAAGGCGGCGCCGCGGGCGGAGGTTATTCGCAGGTAGTTCCAATGGAAGATGTTAACCTGCATTTTACAGGAGATATGCACGCTGTAACAACTGCCAATAACCTTCTTTCAGCGGCTATAGACAATCATGTTCATCACGGTAATCAATTAGGCATTGATGTCAGGACAGTCGTATGGAAGCGTGCTATGGATATGAACGACAGGGCGTTAAGAAAAATAATCGCGGGACTCGGCGGAAGAGTGAATGGTTTCCCCCGTGAGGACGGGTTTTTGATAACCGTTGCTTCGGAAGTAATGGCAATACTCTGCCTTGCCAATGATTTATCCGATTTAAAAGCACGGCTTGGGAGAATTATCGCTGCTTACGATTTTGACGGGAATCCTGTTACAGCAAAGGATTTGAAGGTTGACGGAGCGATGGCGCTTCTTCTTAAGGACGCGTTAAAGCCAAATCTAATACAAACCATTGAAAACACACCCGCTTTTATGCATGGAGGCCCGTTTGCAAACATTGCACACGGATGCAACAGCGCGGCGGCTACAAAACTGGCGTTAAAGCTTTCGGATTACGTTATTACCGAAGCCGGTTTCGGTGCCGACCTCTGCGCGGAGAAATTCTTCAACATTAAATGCCGCTCCGCCGGGCTAACACCTTCCGCTACCGTTCTTGTTGCGACAATACGTGCTCTTAAGCATAACGGCGGCGTCAGCAAGGCAAACCTTCCACAGGAAAATTTACCCGCGCTTGGAGAAGGCATTTCCAATCTTGAGAAGCATATAGAAAACATACGCAAATTCGGTGTGCCTGTTTTAGTAGCGCTTAACCGTTTCGGAACCGACACCGAAGCCGAAATTAAATTCGTTGTTGATTACTGCAGCAATCTTGGAGTTGATGTAGCTATAAGCGAGGTATTTGAGAAAGGCGGGGAAGGCGGCATCGAACTGGCCCAAAAATTATGCCGGCTTATTGAAACTACGCCGTCGGATTTTAAATTCCTTTACGATGTAAATCTGCCGATTAAACAAAAAATAGAGATCATAAACCGGGAAATATACGGCGGAGGGCAGGTTATTTATACCGATTCGGCCGAGAAAGCGATAAAACAGATTGAAGCGATTAACATGGACAAAATTCCGGTTTGCATGGCTAAAACGCAGTACTCCCTTTCTGATAACCCCGCACTTTTAGGGCGCCCAGCGGGATTTGACCTTACAGTGAGGGATGTGCGTGTTTCCGCCGGCGCGGGTTTTGTTGTCGCATTAACGGGAGATATAATGACAATGCCAGGACTTCCTAAGAAACCCGCTGCAAATCAGATTGACATAAGTATTGACGGCACTATAACCGGTTTATTCTGATAAAATGAGATTATCTCAAAAAGTCGTTCCCTGCGCACGGGGTAAAGGATATCTTTACCCCGTGCGTATTTCACAGCTTATTATATTTATTCATGAAAGCTATATGCGTGTCCTTTTCAAAGCTTATCAAATTCGTTCATGAAAGCTATATGCGCGTCTTTTTCGTTTATGACCTCTTCAAGCATAATCGTGAAATTTTTTTGCGCCCAGCAGCGCTTACTGTTATAGTAACGGTTTATTATCCTCCAGAATTTTTGCGGGAATTGCAACATGCTTTTCATTACCTTCATTTCATCCGGTTCCAAAGGTTCTATCATTCTGTATATATCAAGAATAGCCTTTGCCTTTTTTATATCCCAGTTGCATTTTCTCATTCTTCTTCTTAACATATTTACTATGTCGTATATTTTTAATTCCAAATTACAGTAATCAAAATTTATAATGGAGGTTTTGTCACCTTTAATTATTATATTCTGATATGAATAGTCGTGATGGCATATCATGCCTTCTTTCAGTGTCGATTCAACAAGTTTGTTGTATTTTGAGCCATACAGTATTTCCAGGCTGTCATATCCGATTCTGTAAAAGTCGTCAAAATGCTCAATAAACAAATAATCAAAACCGTTACGTTCCTTTTCGGCTTTTCTTTTCAGCTTGCGAATTTCTTCAAGACGTTTTTTGAAACTGTGCGGCAGTTTGCCAAGGCTTCTTGGAACAAATCTTGAATCTTTCGGTAAGAAGCCGCGTCCCGCCTTATGCATTAAAGCCAGGGCTTCAGCAGCCATCGCTACATCCCGATCATCATCAAACTCGCACTCCCTGCCTTCAATAAGGCTGACCATCGTATATACATTTCCGTCGGTTTCAATATACGGCTGATTGTTTTGCGTAATACAATAGGGGTCTATCCGCAGGAAATTATTGTTAATGAGATGCAGTTTTGCCTGATGAATAAATTCAACACGCTCTTTCTGATATTGGCATGCTTTTATGTATTTCCTGCCCCCGGAGGTTTCCAGGATATATCCCGCACGGTAAGGTTTGATCCCCAAAATATGAATACCATAACTTGTTTCAATTAATCCCTTTGCTTCATGCATACGGTTCTCCCATCCAGTCTCTAAAACAACGGAAGAAATTGCCCGGCAATTTCATCACATGGCTGAATTAACCCTTTGCCGACGATGAGGTTCAGCTGGGTTTGCATAATACCCGTAAGACAAACATGAAGGTATGTTGTCTACTGAACAATTATATGCCGTTAAAATATTGAATATACCAAAGCCCTGAAAAACACCAGTTCAGACAAAAAAAGACACCGTTACAACAAATACTTCAATATAATCAGCAGTATAACGCCCGGCAGTCCAAGCGTCCCGACAATCAAAGCGGAAAACACATTTAATGAGATATGGAATTCAAAATACTGTCCTAAAAGATTTATAAGAAGGATGACAATGCCGCCGATAATTCCGTTTATTAAAAGTTTAATGGCAAACTTAAGCGGTACTTTCAAAGCCTTGCCGAACGCAAAGACGATAATAATGCCCGCTATCCATGCAAGCAGAATAATTAAATTATTACTCATACCAGCCACCTCACGTTTGACGGCACTTGTTTGTCCGGTATTATTTTATTCAAAAAACTAAGCTTTATGATTCTAACAAGTCATTCCCTGAAAATCACCTCAGACTTCTTTGTTAAATTTTTAAAAGCCGTTTTTGCCGCTATTTTTTTACTTCAATTTGCGCTATTTTTTCAAAATACTGAATAATACCACCGTGATCATGCCCGGCTTTACCGTCTACCTTTAGGGCCTGCATGATTTCCATAACCTGGCTTGTCAATGGCAGCGGCACTCCGACTTCATGTCCTGTTTCGAGCGCGTTCATCAAATCTTTGATATGAAGCTCTATTCTAAATCCCGGTTTAAAATTCCTCTGCAAAGCTAACGGTACTTTAGCGTCCAGCACTGTGCTGCCTGCAAGCCCGCCTCGGATGGCCCGGAATACCTTTTCGGGATCAACTCCGGCTTTAGTTGCAAGTACCATAGCTTCGGACATCGCGGCAATATTCAGCGCGACGATAATTTGATTGGCAAGCTTTGTCGTGTTCCCGCTGCCAATCCCGCCTATATGGACAACTGATGAGCCCATCTTTTTCAAAATATCTTCAACTTTTTTAAACGCATCTTCCGGACCGCCTACCATTATTGATAATGTTCCGTCGATTGCTTTTGGTTCACCGCCGCTAACCGGCGCATCTAACATAACAACGCCTTTTTCCGCCGCCTTTTCCGAGATTTCCTTCGAAGCCAGCGGAGCAATAGAACTCATATCGACAAGTATCGTGCCCGGCCTTGCTCCCTCAAGCACTCCGTTTTTTCCCAATACTGCTTCCTTAACATGAGGAGAATTCGGAAGCATTGTAATTATAACTTCGGCTTTGGACGCAACATCCGCGGAAGACTCTCCCTTTTCCGCTCCGGCATCAATTAGATCTTTCACAGCCTCCGGAACAATATCATAAGCTACGACCGGATACCCGGCCTTCAGCAGGTTTTTCGCCATCGGCTTTCCCATTATTCCCAAGCCTATAAAACCAATCTTCATGTTGACAACCTCCTTGAATATTTATTTATTAATCAACAGGTTTCAGTACAACCTTCATCGCTTCCCTGCTTTCGACAAGCCTAAAGCCTTCTTCCCACTTATCAATTGTGAGTTCATGGGTTATAAGCGGCTTAAGATCAACCTGCCCTTTTGAAAGAAGTAACAGGCACTTTTCCCATACATCCCACGTATGGCTGAAATGTCCTTTCAGTGTAACGGCTTTTGATATAATCGGGTCAAGAGAAAATCCGACGGGCTCCGGACCCCATCCTATTTTCGTAATCTGGCCACCGGGCCGGACAATATCCATTGACAGCTTAAGTGTCTGCGATACACCTGCGGCATCGACAACAAGATCGGCGCCGTAACCGTCTCCCATCGAATCGATTACCGATATAACATCATCGCTGTTGATGTTTAACGCCATTGTCGCACCGTAGCTGAGTGACATCTTAAGGCGTTCTTCATCCCCGTCCGCACCAATTGCTATAATTTCACTCGCTCCGCAGATCTGCGCCATTTTGATACAAAGCATTCCAATAGGCCCGGGACCTATCACAACTACCGTATCTCCCGGGTTTACCGTACTGTTATGTACCAGTGCTTTATATGCCACACAAAGCGGCTCGGTCAGCGACGCTTCTTTCAGCGATACATTTTCGGGAACTCTGTGCAGTATTCTGGCCGGAACCTTTACATATTTCGCAAATGCACCGTGTGATTTAAAACCAAAGCCTTTTCTATCCCTGCAAACAGGATACCGGTTGGTCCGGCATAATTCACACTCTCCGCAGTAATCCGCGTGTGTTTCCGCCGTTACCCTGTCGCCTTTTTTGTATCCTTTAACTTCACTGCCGACCTGTTCGATCGTACCTGCAAATTCATGTCCAAAAATAAGGGGAACATTCATTTTAAACGAAACCAGATTTTTATGCATATGCGGATCCGTACCGCAAACACCAATATACGCAACCCGTATAAGAACATCCGTCGGACCTGTTTCCGGGACCGGCACTTCGCGAAGCTCCGTAGCATTGGCTACATTATCATATTTGACAACCGCTTTCATCGTCTTTTCCATTGTATTCTTCCTTTCTAATAAAGAGCTTTTGCGTTTTCGATTATATTATCCGCCGTAAGCCCGTAATGTACAAGAAGCTCATCGTATGTATTTGCAGACTGTCCGAACTCGTCGTTTATTCCTATTGTTTTAATCGGTATTCCTTTTCCTCTAAGCGCATAGGTAACGGCACTTGCCAATCCGCCTATAATCGAATGCTCTTCAACTGTTATAATTCCTTTCACATCTTCCGAAAGCCTTATAATCGATTCTTCATCAAGTGGTTTTAAAGTGCTTACATTAACGACCCTAACCGAAATACCCAAGCCGCTGAGCCTGTCTGCGGCTATAAGCGCTTCATATACCATCGTGCCCGTCGCGAACACCGTTATGTCTTTGCCTTCGCGTAAAACAACCGGTTTACCGATAACAAACCTGGCGTCTTCCGGGAAAATATCGGGAACATCGTTCCTGCTGACCCTGATATAAACCGGGCCATTGTATTCCGCGGCAAACCTGACGACTTTTTTCGTTTCAATCGCGTCACATGGGGAAATAACAGTCATATTCGGTATAGCGCGCATAATCGCGATATCCTCGACAGACTGGTGTGTCGCGCCGTCGCCGAAGTCCGAAAGACCCGCGCTTGAACCGATAATCTTAACATTCATCTTTCCTATCGCAACACCCTGCCGGATCTGATCAAACGGACGGCCTGTGGAAAACACGGCAAAAGAATTCGCAAACGCAATCTTGCCTGTCAGCGAAAGCCCAACAGCAAAAGAGATCATGTTGGCTTCCGCAATACCCATTTCAAAAAACCTTTCCGGAAATTCCTGTTCGAAAAGGCAGGACATTGTGCTCTTGCTAAGGTCGGCATCAAGTACGACTATATTTTTATTCTCCCTGCCAAGCTCCACAAGAGTCTCTCCGTATACCCTTCTTTGATTCTGCATCCTCATGTTACATTGCCCCCTGTTCCGAAAGGATTTTTAACGCTGTCTCATACTGTTCCTGTGTCATTACACCGTTATGGAAAGCCGCGTTGTTTTCCGCAAAGGGTATACCCTTTCCTTTAATTGTATGGGCGATAATGATTGAGGGTTTGCCCTTTACCTTTTCCGCGCTGTCCAGGCTTTCGACAATTTCATTCATGTCATGGCCGTTAATTTCAATGGTGTGCCATCCGAAGGCTTCCCATTTTTCCCTGACAGGATTAGTGTTTAAACGCTCGTCAATTCGACCGGTAGCCTGCAGTTTGTTGTAATCCAGTATAGTTGTAAGATTGTCAAGTTTGTAGAAGGACGCCGACATTGCGGCTTCCCAAATCTGTCCTTCGGCAAGCTCGCCGTCTCCGACAATACAGTATACCCGTGGTGCGCGGTTTTTATCTATCTTTAAACCTGCCGCAATACCGCAGGACATTGACAAACCCTGGCCAAGCGATCCCGTGTTTGCTTCGATTCCGGGGGTTTTATGCAGATAAGGATGTCCTTGCAGCATCGAACCCAATTCCTTCAGGTTCCACAGTTCTTTTTCGGGAAAATACCCGCACATTCCCAAAGCCGCGTACTGGGCAATCGCCGCGTGTCCTTTGCTGAATATCAGCCTGTCACGATCAGGCCACTTTGGGTTTTTCGGATCATGTCTCATTTTGTAAAAATATAATGCGGCAACCACATCCGCTATAGAGCATGAGCCTCCAAAGTGCCCCTGTTTACCCGGACCAACCATTTTTACAATAGTCAACCGGATTTCTTTCGCCTTCTTTTCAAGCTGTGGAATGGTCATCAGGATCATCCTCTCCATTGTTTGTTGAATTCGCAGTTGCGCCATCAATTTTGCCGCCGCTTTTTAATTCGTTCATTTTATCTATGGTCACATTGATATGCTCACTCATTGTCCTTACCGCCGCTTCTTCGTCCCTTTCTTTGATTGCTTCAAGGATTTTTCTGTGATAGTAAAGTCCTCCCGTATACCCCGTAATAGCAACAATTTCTTCCATCATTTTTTTCAACATATCATGAATGATGGCATTAACTTTGATAATAACACTGTTATGCGTCGCCATCGCAACAGCAACATGAAAATTCAGATCGGCTTTGGCGAATTCCCTGTTATTACCTTTACACCTTTCCATAACCTGGAGGACCTCCTCCATGCGGTAAAAATCCTGCTCATCAGCTCTTCTTGCGGCCAGCCTTGCGCTTTCCACCTCAATTATTGCACGAAATTCAAGCATTTCGGAAAAGCTTGAACCCTCTATCATCAGAATCGGAAGTAAGGCATTCATATAATTTTCCGGAAGCATTTCAGTAACAAAAGTACCTTCTCCCCTCCGGATTGTCAAAACACCCATGCCGACCAGCCTGTGAATCGCTTCTCGAACAGAAACCCTGCTCACGTTAAACAGTTCAACCAATTCAAGCTCGCCGGGTATCTTTTTCCCCGGAGCCCAATCGCCTGAAATAATATGCTCCTTCATTTGTTCGAATACTTCATCGCTTATTCGTTTTTGTTTAATTGCTGTAATTGCCATATTTCCTCCCGCTGCTTGTATGATGTATTACAACCTTAAAACCAGTATACCACATTATAATAAAGAACACAAGAAGCTGCTCAGCAATTTTAAAACATCAGGCTGCTGTTTTATATCCCTGAGCCGCATTCTGCCATAGTTTCCTTTTATCGTACAATGTCTCCCTGAAATCCTGGTACGTTTGAAAAGTCAAGCATATTTTTACTAAATTAAGAAGAGAACAGATAAAACACCGCGATTACTGCGCTTCGTGCAAATCATTGCGCAGCCCCAGTTCCTTTGCTCTCTTCAGCAGATAATTGTACCTTATCTGGCAGGCTTTCATTTTGTAGATATAGTAATCAATCATATCGTCGTTTTCCGCCTGCTCGAAATTTTCAACAGCAATAAGCCATTCCTGACGCGCCTGCTTAAGGCATTTGAGTATACAATCGTTTTCATCATAAGATTCTCGATGCTCATCTTCGTCATAAAAAAGCTTTAAAACAGAAAACCTTTTAAATATACCGGGACCTTTAATATCCGTATTCCTGAATGCCGTATTGCCATCCATACCAATAACACCCTTTCGGATTATACGCCGGCTAAAGCGATAAACCATAATTTTACTATCTAATGAAGTATAATCTTAGAAAGGGTATTTTATACAATCATAAAGAGAAATATTTGATATTGTTTTTATTTCATGTCACCGCGGACAACACGTTCCGTTCCGGCAAGATCCCGGTAAACCGACGCGGAGAGGCCGCAGCTTTTAAATATGTCTGACACAAACCGTGCTTGCCCGGCTCCTGTCTCAACAAAAACAGAACCTCCCGGTTTTAAAAGCTTTTCAATTTTTTTTGCGATTTCACGATAAAATATAAGACCATCAGGCCCTCCGTCAAGTGCCGCGGCAGGTTCGTACCCGGTTATACCCACCGGCAGCAGGCTTATTTCACTGCTTGGTATATACGGGGGGTTAGATAATACAATATCATAAGGCAAATCGGGCTCCCAACTGAAAAAGTCCTTTTGTAAAAAATGTACCCGGTTATTTACCTTGTGAGTTTTGGCATTTCGCTTAGCTGTTTCAATAGCTTCAAGTGAAATATCAACGGCATCCACCACTGTTTGAACCGCATAGAAAGCTATACTGACAGCTATTGCTCCCGAACCTGTACCGATGTCAAGAACCCGGATTTTACAACTGTTTTTATCTAATATAACCGACAGCGCTGCTTCCACAAGGATCTCTGTTTCAGGTCTCGGGATCAGACAACCGCTGTTTACGAAAAAGTCCAAAGACATAAATTCCTGATTTTGTGTAATATATTGATACGGCATTCCGTTAGCCCTTAAACAGACTAAATCCTTATACTTTTCATAATTTTCGGGGGAAAGGGAACAATTGTGATGCGTGTAGACATACGATATGTCCTTTTTCAGAACATAGCTCATTAAAAGCCCGGCTTCCCATACAGGATTTTCAATCCCCTTATTTTTCAATATGCCGGCAGCGTTTTGCACTGCTTCAAAAAGATTCAAACAGCTTCTCCTTTAGGTTCGGGGTCTTTATCATTCTTATGCTCTTCTTCCGGGTTGTTATCCGGTACAACGACTGCTTTAAGAGCCGCAAGCGCAACTTCAAGCTGGCTTTCGTCCGGAGGCTGAGTTGTGATCTTTTGCAGAAGAAGGCCGGGATAGCTTATTGCACGCAGCGGCTTGAAGCCGGTTTTTGCCGCTAATTTGAAAACCTCGTATGCAATTCCGGCCACCAAAGGCAGAAGCGCTAAACGTATAGCCATATTTATCAGAGGGCTCTGCCAGCGGATAAACGAAAACAGCAGTATACTTGTTATAATTACCACAAACAGATATGTTGTCCCGCACCTTGGGTGCAGCGTCGTATGGTTTTTTGCGTTTTCGGGTGTTAATTCCTCATTGTTTTCGTATGCGTAAATTGCACTGTGTTCTGCGCCGTGGTATTCAAAAACCCTCTTTATTTCCTTGTTTCTGGATACAAGAAAAATATAGCTTATGAAAATTATAACCCGAAGGGCTCCTTCAATCAGATTCGCAGAAATTGAGCCAGCAGGCGTGCTTTTATCAAAAGTGAACCAGCTTGCTATCCAGTTAGGCAGCAGCATAAAAATGCCTATCCCGAAAACAAGCGCAATTGCAACGGAAAAATACAACATTACGCGGAACATATTATCGCCAAAGATCTTTTGAAGAAATTTATCTACTTTCGACTCTTCCTCCTGTTCGATATCAACTTCCTCCGCGGAATCCATTAAAGCTTTCATTCCAATTACCATAGATTCAAGCATATTAACAGCTCCGCGAATAATCGGAAGTTTAAACAGAAAGAACTTTTTCGAAACCGGTATATGTTCATAGGTTTGTACAACTATTTCACCATTAGATTTGCGTACTGCCGTCGCCATTTTATTGTTTCCGCGCATCATAACGCCTTCAATAAGCGCTTCTCCGCCAATATTACACTGCCTGAGCGGTTTTTCCCATATTTCTTTTTCCATATGTTGTCCCTTTCCATCATAACCTAAATGAATACCACCCACTAACTGGCCGCATTAAATTTTGATTCTTTCTCAGTAAACCGTATAGCAAGTGTACCTATTATTATACATGATGGGTAAAAAAGTGACAAATGAAATTATTACGTAAAAAACTTTTTAAGTTCATGTATAAAAAACCATATAAAGGTTATACTTCTAATGACCTCACAATACATTTTGACCCCCTTTAATTTTGGCTGGCGCACTTCTTAATACGTCGGCCATTTTTTTTGCCGAAACAATAGATGTTATTACCTGGTATTTCCGGCATATCCTGTTGAATTTTTTTATCCCGTCTTTATGCGCAATAATGTTAAAGAGTTTTTATATATAAAGGGAACCAACCATACAGCTCTTGCAATTGAAGCTCTTGTTTCCGTTATTGTATAGAAGCTAAAAAATCCTGATTTATGATTTTTTACAGTAAATATCACTTAAACAGTCTTAACTGCATATGTACTATACGTTTGATTTCTTTAGTTTGATGCGGTATTATATACTTAATCCATAACTGGAGTGGATATGCATGAAAAAAATTATTTATATATTGCTTTTAATAACAATCCTTATGAATGTTATGATAGTTGTATCCAAAGCCGCTTCATTGCCCGCTCCGTCCTATGTAAATGCGTTTGTATACGGAACCGGAAGCATCCGTATTAATTGGGACAATGAAGTCCAGGGGGCTTCGGGTTTCACCATACAAAAGAAAACGGATACAGGTGAATTTACAACAATTGCGCGGGTATCATCAAGTGTTTCCACTTATAATGACACGCGCGTTTCGAACGGGCATACATATACATA
Organism: Clostridiaceae bacterium; assembly: GCA_012730095.1. Classification (GTDB taxonomy): domain Bacteria; phylum Bacillota; class Clostridia; order DSM-8532; family DSM-8532; genus DTU069. Next base: position 7,867 of record JAAYBO010000004.1, on the reverse strand, counting down.
CCGTGTTTTTGCCACAAGCGGCACTCTGTTTGGATATTCTGCCGACTCATATCCGGTTGAATATCTACATCCTACCACATTATCTATTAACGCTCTGTCCGATTCTGAGCTTGAATTGTCGTGGTCGTATCCTGTTTCGAACAGGATCCCTGAATCCAATTATCAAACCGTTATTGAACGCAGGCTTGACGGGGCAACTACCTGGCAGACAATAGCCAATGTACCGGGCAATCAGAATACCTATATTGACAATGGCCTTTCCGAAGGTACGCGTTATTTTTACCGTATCCGTGCCGTTACTGCAACTTCGGCGGCATATATGTATTATCCCGACAATAATGTCGGCAGGTATGCGTATACCCTTTTAAAAGCGCCCACCAATGTTCAGGCAAAGATAATGTCAACCTCAGCAATAAAAATCACATGGCAGGATAATTCTTCAAAGGAAACCGGATACCGTATCGAAAGGAAGACGGGCACAGGCTCTTTTAGATACCTGACGTCCGTTAAGGAAAACGAAACAAGTTATATTGATGGTTCACCGGTAAACGGTGAACAATACACATACAGGATAGTACCAATCAGCAAGACTTACAGCGGGATGCCCAGCGAAGAAGTAACAGTGCCTTTTCTTTTCCCCGTGTCTTTCCGAATAACTGATATTTACAGCACACAGATGACACTTACATGGGGGTATCCGGGCTCATCTTATATAAGGGCTGATAACAGCAGGGTAATAATAGAGCGCCGGGAAGCAGGGGATACAACCTGGGAACAAATACACATAACCCGACCCGGCGAAACAGAGTATACCGATGACGGGCTGACACCTGGTACAAGGTATTATTACAGAATACGTTCCCGGTATGATGATGATTTTACGACCGAATACTTCCCCTCCGCATCAGGTATTTCCGATTATACGAAGCTTATACTGGATACTCATTTTTATGGTTATGCCCTGTCGGACAGCGAAATCCTGCTTATGTGGGATGAGTCTGCCGTCGGTTCTTCAACGATAGTAATTGAAAAAATCGGGGATTCCGGTTCATATGAACCTTTCGTCACCCTTTCAAAAACGGGTTCATATATTGATACGGTTAAGCCGGGGTCACTAAATACTTACCGCATGAAGATACGATCACAAAATATTGAATCGGATTACACAGCGGAAATTGACGTTACCGCGGAAACGCTCCCGACCGTTAAGAAACTGACTGTTAGAAGCGTTACCCCCGAACGTGTTTTCATTACATGGGAATATGACGCAGCAGTGGAATCCGGTTTCGAAATATGGCGCCGCGCACAATCCGAAGGAATATGGAGGCATGTCGCAACAATAGAACGCGGAAAATACATGTATTCCGACGAAAACATAATAAATGGCGAAACATATTCATATATGGTGCGGGCAGTGAAAGTAAACACTACCTTTTCCCCATTTACTCTGCCGGTATACATTAGAGTTTCCTTTACCGAGCCTGATGGCGTTTTGGTTATTTCAAGAGACGGTAAATACATTTACCTCGGGTGGGATGATTTTTCCGATTATGAGCGGCATTACATTGTTGAGTATAAGACTACCGTATATGGTGCATGGCAGATCCTTGACACGCTTTATAAAAACACTACTTTATACCGTTTCATTCCGGATCCCGGGGTTGATTATACGATTCGTGTCCGAGCATACAGTGAGTACCCGATATATGAAGCCTGCACAAATGAAGTGTTTTATTCAACAAGGCTGCCTGCAATACCAAGCCTTTCGTATCCCACCATTATAGGTTCAAACCGGGTTGTTTTAAACTGGGTTGATATGTCGGACAATGAGGACGAGTTTGTAATATACAGAAAAAGTTACGGTAACCAGTTCGCCGCAATAGGCTCCGCCGATGAAAACACAACCGTGTTTGTTGATGATTCCGTTTTACCCGGAAGGGAGTATACATATATCGTTAAATCCAAAAACGCAGCGGGCGAATCTTTTAAGAGCAACGAGATTACCGTTGAAACGCCGCTGAAAACATTATTCAATGATATTGAAAGCCATCCATGGGCTAAGAATGCTATTGAAGCCCTTGCTTCAATGGGTGTAATAGAAGGTGACGGCAAAGGAAATTTCAATCCTTACGGAGATATTTCAAGAGCTGAATTTATTAAACTTTTGGTGGCAAGCTTTTCTTTCCCCGAAACTCCATTAGGCAGCTTCAGGGACGTAACACCGAACGACTGGCATCACCGCTGGATTATGACCGCCTACCGGCGCGGAATTATTGAGCCTGACGAAAATAGGAAGTTTTATCCCGACACTCCAATAACACGTCAGGATATTGTGTACTATTCATCAAGAGCCATGAGAGCGGCTGATCTCAGCCTTGACCAGCCCCCGTTGTATATTCTTTACGAATTCGACGACTTTCGGGATATTGCCCCATACGCGCAATCGGCGTTTGCGGCTATGAAATACGCAGGAATTATTAACGGGATTGGCGATAACAAACTTGGGCCCTCCGCTACCGCAACAAGGGCGGAGGCGGCAACAATCATTTACAGGATGCTTCAGGCGCTTGACAGCAACCGTCCTGTTACATCAGATAACCAGACAGATAAATAATAATGCCAATAACAGATCCGGCTAATGAAATGATGAAGGATTTCCTTATCCGATCAGTGCTTCTTTTCAGTCGTTTAAAATTCAGAAAAATCGAAAATGTGCTGAACAAAAACAGGAACACCAGAAGGTGAAACGCTGTTTTCAGTTTATTATTATCCCATGTTTCCCTGACCTCGATTTCAAAGAACCGGTCAAGGAAGGTTTCCACCTGCGGCCTCGCGTCCTGATAAAAAACCAGTACGCAAAACAGTATAATCCACGCGGCAATGCTTGCAATTTCCAGCCACATGCATATGGCATCCGGTTTTTTTCTCCGTTCTTCTAAAAAAATGATCGGTTTGTTGCTATACATACACATTTCCTCTTTATTTTTTGTCTGAACTGTTTTAAAGCGGGGCATATTAGCAATATACAAGCATAACATAATTAAAGGCCAAACATGCTCTTGCGTAGATAAAAGCTCAGGTGAAATGCGTAAATAAATTTTACCACATTTTGCATGCATTTAAAAGAGTTAGACAAGGGGACGGATTTGAATTGCAAATGAAGTTTTGTTTCCATTACTGCGCAATAGCACGAAAAATCAGCCCTTGAATAGCAGCAGATTGATTTCTTTAAATTTGAAATGGGTATACTGTTACAAAGGTATTTAAAGAGGTGTGATTTATGGACATTGTTATTAATGAAAATGTCAAAGTAGCCATATTATCGGGATACTGTAAAAACCCGCATGAATTATTGGGGATGCACTGTTCAAACGGTAAAACCGTTATATGCGCTTACATACCGGATGCCGCGGAGATTGATGTTATAAACCCTTTGAGCGGACTGCGGGAAAAAATGCATAGGTATGATGAGCGCGGCTTTTTTGTCCTTGTCCGGAATGAACCGTTTGAATCGAATTTATACAAGTTCAGGGTTCAGGATCACACTGGTCACATTTTCGAAACATACGACCCTTATTCTTTCTGGCCCACGATTTCCGATTATGATTTGTATCTGTTTAACCAGGGAAACCACCATCGCATATATGAAAAGCTTGGCGCACACCCGCGCGAAATAAATGGAGTAAAAGGTACCTCTTTTTGTGTTTGGGCTCCCCATGCAAAAAGAGTCAGCGTTGTCGGAACATTCAATCAATGGGATGGACGCCGACATCAGATGAGGATGATGGGAAGCTCCGGCGTATGGGAGTTGTTTATCCCGGGTGTCATAAAAAACGATATATATAAATACGAAATAAAAACGCCGTTTGATGAAATATATCTAAAAGCCGATCCGTATGCGTTTTATGCTGAGAAGCCTCCCAAAACAGCTTCGAAGGTTTATGATCTGGACAATTACGAATGGACGGATGGTGCCTGGATGCGGCGCAGGAATCAGGAAAACACATTCGATAAGCCTGTAAACATATACGAAGTACATCTTGGTTCGTGGCGGCAGGAACCAGATCCCGATCCGGATTCCGAAACAGGCTTCAGACCTCTTTCTTACCGGCAGCTTGCGGAACAATTAATTCCGTACGCAAAAGAAATGGGATATACACATCTTGAACTGCTGCCGGTTATGGAGCATCCGTACGCAGGCTCGTGGGGATATCAGGTAACAGGCTACTTTGCTTTGACGGCGCGCTATGGCACTCCGGAGGAATTTAAGTACTTTGTTGACACCTGCCATAATAACGGGCTCGGGGTTATTCTTGACTGGGTTCCCGCTCATTTTCCGAAAGACGGACATGGACTTGCCCGCTTTGACGGGACAGCGCTGTATGAACATGAAGACAAATTGCGCGGGGAACATTGGGAATGGGGAACACACATTTTTAATTACGGCCGGTATGAGGTTATAAATTTTCTTATATCAAATGCGTTATACTGGTTTGATATCTATCATATTGACGGATTGAGGGTTGACGCGGTTGCTTTTATGCTTTATCTTGACTACGGGCGCAAAGAAGGAGAATGGATTCCTAATCGTTACGGCGGGCGTGAAAATATCGAAGCAATAGATTTCCTGCGCCGCCTTAACACAGTGGTTTACAAATACTTCCCAAACGTTTTAATGATTGCCGAAGAGTCCACATCCTGGCCCCTGGTGACAAAGCCGGCGCATGATGGGGGTCTTGGCTTTTCACATAAATGGAACATGGGATGGATGAATGATTTTTTGAAGTATATGAGCATGGATTCGATATACCGTAAATACAACCAGAACCTGATTACATTTTCGTTCATGTACGCCTGGTCGGAAAATTTTATTCTTGTTCTTTCGCATGATGAAGTGGTACACGGAAAATGTTCTTTGCTGAACAAAATGCCCGGCGACTACTGGCAAAAATTTGCGGGATTAAGGGCTGCGCTATGTTATTTCATAGGGCACCCCGGCAAAAAACTTTTGTTTATGGGCGGTGAGTTCGGGCAGTTCATAGAATGGAAATATAAAGAAAGCCTTGATTGGCATCTGCTTGATTACCCAATGCATAAAAAAATGCATGATTACGTAAAGGACCTGAACCATCTTTATATCACGGAGCCAGCCCTGTACGAAGTCGATTTCCATTATGAAGGCTTTGAGTGGATAGACTGCAACGATACCGAACACAGCATTGTATCGTTTATACGGAAAGGAAAAGACTGGCGCGATATGCTCATATTCGTGTGCAATTTCACTCCCGCGGTTCACGACAATTATAGAATCGGAGCGCCTGTTGATGCAGCCTACATTGAAATATTCAACAGCGACAGTGAAAAATACGGCGGCAGCAATGTATTAAATGTCAACGAAATAAAAGCCGAAAATCTGCCGTATCATCAAAAACCGTATTCTATTGTTTTAAAAATCCCTCCTCTTGCGGCGGTTATTTTACGCCCGTTGATAAAGTGAATGTTACGCCCGTTAATAAGGGTTACTCTGTTCGTCGCTGTTTGGACAAACATGGGATTCCGACAGGGGACTTTTATCCATCTTAAGCAGGTTTGAAAAAAGTTGTTTACAGCGGTATTTGTATTAAATTATGGCTTTTTGTGAATAATATAATTAGATAAAATTATTACCGCTTTCAGCAAAATCCTCTGCTCATGCCTTGTTAAAATGGCCGGCTGTTTCGCTTTGCATCACTGCTCACTCAACGGCCTTATGTGTTGAAATTGCCAGGCAGTTTCTTCCGTTATTAACGCAAAGTTTGGGGGAATTGCTATGAAGTTGGATCATATTTCATTATCCGAAATGCATAATGATCGGAGTAATGAATCCTGGTACAGGATCAGGGCAGAGTTGAAAGACATTCCGGGAAAACAATGGTTTGACGGACTAATGTTCGTATGGTTAAATTCGCCCTTTTATATTTGCAGCAAAAGCGAATTGACGATAAAGGGGAATATAATCGAACTGCATCTCAAATACGGCAATGATATTCAAAATGCCATAGACACATTAAGCCAGTGCATCATCAAAGCAGACAAAATGGTTCATTGATGGTAGTTCAGTGTCAAGCCATCTAAAAAAGGTAAAAAGGAGGGGTATATACAAATGATATGCCTATTGCTGTTGGCATTATCCTTGTATAACCTGCCATTGATACAGGCACCCCGTCGACTTCCAAAACATGAAACTTTTTTGCTGATATATGATAGCGATAAATCCTTCCGCCTGATATGGGTCTGTTCATGGATGAGTATATAATTTTGTTCCTCTTTGCTCAATCCGACCGGCAAATATATCCTTGGGTTTATTAACCCAAGCACAAAAGGCGTTCTTAGATTTTTAGCTTCAAAAATGTTTTTCTCTAACAGCCGCGCACCTTTCAGTTGTCTTTTTAACAACAAAACAGATACAAGACTATAAACGAGCAATGCTATTATACCTAAAACCCAGATGTATGACCCTATTTCCACATAAATCTGCAGCGGATTCGCACTTGCTCCCACAGCCGGCGCGGGAAGTGATTGGTTTACAAATGAATCTACCGCTTCTATTCCGCTGTTAATCTGCGGACTTTGCTGATAGATAATGTCATGCGGTATCGGAACGGTATTCGTATTCCTGGGCATAAGGCTGAATATGCTTTCAAAGGAAAAAGGTAATACAAGACGAAACGCAACCACACTCCATAAAGCATAGGAAACGGCTTTGGGAGCTTTTTTAAGTAACAGCCTGACAGGTATCACAAAAAGGATTACATAGCTCGCAGTAAGGCTCATATTTAAAACGGTAAGAAACAGTTCACTCATTACTGTACCTCCTTGTGTTCATCAATCAATCTTTTCAACTCTTCGGCCTGATGTTTGCTTAATTTCTTACCGCTTATAAAAGCTGTCAGAAACTTCGGCAAAGACCCTCCAAAGGTATCCTCTACAAAACGTATACTTTGCCTGGCATAATATTCATCCCTTGTGATTAAAGATGAAACTATCGCATTCTCATTTTTAAAAATGCCCTTTTCACATAACTTTTTCAGTACCGTATATGTCGTGGATTTTTTCCAGTTCATCTCTTTTTCACATAGCTTTACAAGATCACCGGAGCCAATCGGCTCATACTGCCAAATTAAATCCGCGAACTTCTCTTCACTCCCGGTAAACTTATATTCTTTCATAATAAACCCCCTTGGTCTATATGATATCGACCTTGCATTATAAGTCTATATCTTATAGACCAAAATGTCAATGTGAATTTACTAAGAACTTTGCATATTATTTAAATGTCGAAAAAAACCGCCAGCAAGAGAACGTATCTCATGTTGGCGGCTTTAATCATTTTTCATCGGTGTTTTAAGAACTCCTGATTTTTGATTTTATGAGGGCCATCTTCCTTTGTTTGAGGGAAACATCATGATTGTTATTATAGAATCCTATCAGTTCAAATACTATTCCTAATCCGCATAAAGCGCCTCTGACAAATTCGGGAATATTGCCCACAAATATATATGACAGGAAATTAAACTTTCTGTCCAATATAACAGCCGCTATACACAATAACCCTATCATAAAATACCTGTTCAGCTTTCTTTTCTTTTTCTCTTTTTCCGTGTTCGTATAATCCGCAACCTTAATCAATGTTTCTTTCACATCGTTATTCATATTCTCGCTTCTCCTTTCTCCATCAATAATTTCCCGGATATCAACATGATAGAAATCAGCAATTTCTATCAATATGCTCAAATCCGGCATATTGGTTCCGGTTTCCCATCTGGATACAGTACGGTCGGAAACATTAAACTGCTCAGCCAGTTGCTCCTGCGTAAGTTTCTTTTCC
>JAAYBO010000235.1 GCA_012730095.1 Clostridiaceae bacterium | reverse complement strand
ATCCAAAAATTAGAAGCTGTCAAGGGGACAGTTCTTTCGACACACTCATTCTCCTTGTTGAAAGTTGTAATAAGAACCGTTCCCTTGACATTATTTTCTTGAAGGGTTTCCGCATACTCCTATAAACAAAAGTGTTCCTCTTGGTGCGATTATTCCGTAAACAAACGGGCGGTTCAGTATCATTTCCGCATTATCCTCCGGCATGGCCGACCCTGCATAAGCGATATTTGTAAAGGCTGATGCTTCAACTCCATTTTCATCGATTGAAATAGAGGTTTCCTGCTTTATTCCGGATATGAATGCAATCCCATCGGTGATTCCTGAAAAATCCGCATCCCGTCTGAAAGCCGAATGAATATTCAAAGCTTTAAGTGCGTCAACCAAATCAAAGCTTGAAGAGTATCCGAATTTCGGAATACTCCAAACAACTTTTCCGGTTTTGCTTTCTCCGCCGGTAAAAATATCCGCTATTCTTTCCGGAGAGGAGAGCAGTTCATTTACGCCAACACCCTCATCCGGCAGGATAAATACCATGCTGCAGTTATTTTTCAGCCCGAGGGAAGAACGCGTGTATCCTTCGCCCCTGCTGAAACTTTGAGATGCATTAGTCATATTCATGAAGTCGCAAAGCACGCTTTCACCGTTTTCCAAATAAAACAGATCCTCTTTAGTGTTCTCCTTTTTGAAGCGGTTAATCCATTGATCATAAAAATAAACCGTATTTAAAATACTCATGATTTGCTCTTTATCAATGCTTAGTGCTGGAGCAATTCTGCCGTTTGTATTACCCGAAACCCATTGCCCCATCATTCTGCCGGTGGATTTATCAGAAAAATCGACAGAAAACAGCGAAGCATAGAAATTATCTGTCGCATTTTTAATAAATGGTTCCTTATATGTATATTTAATGCCGTCCAGTTCGTCGTCGAGCCAGAGGGAGTTTGCTATTTTCAGTCTGGAAAATTCATTATGCGTATATAGAAGGCGATAAAGGTTTCCGCATTCCACGGACAGATCGGAAGTATTGTCAAAGCCCAGCACATTAAGCAGTTCGTCTTTAGTCGTACCCTCCGCACCTGTTGTCGCCAATGCCAGCGCATAATATAAGCTCAGCGGCGAATAGCAGCCATTTATTTTAACATCTTTAAAAACCTGCGCAGAGGTGTTATAAGAAAACTTGTTAATCGCATCGTAAGTTGAATCATTCACCGGGTTCTCATCACGCCTCTGACGCATGGCGTCATAATCTGTTGAACTGAACCCTTTCGGATATTCCGGTTCATTGATTCCCTTCGGGCCGGTTGTATCGTCTATTAATGTTTCGTATGTTAATGGAATGTGTGGAATGCATGATGGAAGAAAAAACAGCATAACTACTGCAATAATGCTGGAAATAAATTTTTTCATCGCGACCTCCCGAATATTCCTAAGCATAGTATATCACAATTTATCCGGTTAGACGTTAACGCCGGTATTTTTGTTCCGAAGTCAGGAGAACATTTTAGTCGACTTAATATATGAATAGCCAAATGCTCATTAAAGAATGGGGTAAATCAGTTGGGTTATGGGAACGGTTGAGAAAAATAAGAGACGGATAAATGTATTACGGTCATCTTTAAATTGCCCGGATGTTTTCGTTCTCTGACTTATTGGAAAGAAGAATAATACTTGCTAAAAAGATACATAATAAATTTGATATCCAAATTAAGCAGAGGCACAATATATGAAAAAATTACTTTATATTATTGCAAATTCAAAGCCTGAAGAGCAGTCTTCAAGCAGGACGGTAAGCAAAAGATTAGTTAATGTAATCCTGGAAAAAGTACCGGATGTAGAACTGAATGAGTTAAACCTATATGAAGATCATATTCCACAGCTAAAAGGCTGTTATTTTGAAAGCAGAAGCGCTATTGTCAGTTCAGAAGCAAGAAGCAAGCTAACCGCAGAAGAACAAAAAGAGATAGCTAAAATCGAATCTCTCTGTGACCAGTTTAAGGCAGCCGATATTTATGTTTTGGCTGCTCCGATGTGGAGCTTATCATTTCCGGCGCCTGTAAAGGAGTATCTGGATTGTATTATCCAGGCCGGAAAGACAATCTCGTTTAAAAACAACAAGCCGTACGGCCTTTTGGACGATAAGCAAAGAGTATTTATTTATGTACAATCTTCCGGCGCCAACATTCCCTGGATACTAAAACCGGCACTTTCTAAAGGACTGAACTATGTTCATGATATTATGAGATTTCTTGGTATCAATACCTTTGAGGAACTGTTGGTAGACGGTACGGGCACAACAGAAGAGGAACGTCAAAACGCAGTTAAAACTGCTGCGGAAAAAATACCGCAGTTAATTGAGAAACTATTTCCATAACAAGCATTCCAGTTCTCAAATTATACTTAAATGAGGGTACCACAAGGTATCCTCATTTTAAATCAAACTGCTTCTGTTTCACTGCCGGCAGTATATCGCTACCGCGTTCCTAAGGAATGCGGCGCAGCCCGGAGCGATTTTTTCGTAGTACGCGGCGAAACGCGGATCATCGACATACATCTGTGTTACGCCGATATGCGCTTCTTTGCTGTACTCATCCCAATAAAAACACAACCACTTTTTATGCAGTTCACAGGCTTTCCGCGCAAGCTCGCCGCCGGTATCGCCGCTTTCTACCGCCAGCTTCAGTGTTTCATTAAGCTCGTTTGTCAGCCTTTCAAGTTCGGTGTACTGCTCACGGCTCATGTTTAAAAATTTCGCACTGGAACGATCTACTGTTTCGTCCCCATACTTTTCGCGGATTTCCTTACCATACTTTTGTTCATTATCATCAACCATCTTTTTCAGGAATCCTTCGAATTTTTCTTTATCACTCATAACAATTTCCCCCTTCAATGCTTTAATCGTCTTTTCCACATTGGTAATCAGCAGATCCAACTGATCGCGTTTCCTCATCAATGCTGTCAAATGGTTCTGAAGCGCCGAAAACCCATTAAAATCTTTCGCACATATAATTCTTCGTGTCTCCTCCAGCGGCACGTCAAGTTCACGGTAGAAAAGGATAAATAAAATAAACCATAACGTTACGTTAATGTCAACAGGTTTATTAAAACTTTTTAATGCATAAAAGTCTTCGTTGATATTAATTTGGAAGCGGCAGGCAGCTATCGTTGAATTTTCTTTTATCTTCCGTTAAGATTTGATATAATAGCAAAAAATAGTAGAAGGAGATTGAGATATGCAAGGGGATCAAATACAAATTTTAATTGCAATGGGTTTTTATCTTTTGGTTGTTATTGGGATCGGTCTGTATTATGCCAGGCGTGCCAATGAAAGCTCCGATAACTATTTTATAGGCGGAAGAAAATTGGGGCCCTGGATTACAGCGATGAGCGCGGAAGCTTCCGATATGAGCGGATGGCTTTTGATGGGTTTACCGGGAGTTGCATATTGGTTGGGTTTAAGTGATGCTTTTTGGACCGCAATTGGCTTAGCAGCCGGAACCTATATTAACTGGCTTATTGTGGCAAAAAGGCTGCGCCGGTATTCGGTTGTTGCGGGAAATGCTATTACCATTCCCGAATTTATCAGCAACAGGTTCAAGGAAAACAAAAAAATTATTTTAACAATTTCCTCACTCTTTATCCTCGTGTTTTTTACTGTATACGCGGCAAGCTGCTTTGTTACATTCGGTAAGCTGTTCAGTACGCTTTTTGATATGCAATATCAGGTTGTAATGATAATTGGCGCTTTTGTAGTTATTCTGTATACATTTCTCGGCGGCTTTTTAGCTGAAAGTGTCTCCGATTTTCTTCAGGGAATCGTTATGATTGCCGCTTTGTGTTTAATACTGGTATTGGGTACAATCTCAGCAGGCGGTATATCAGCTGTTATCAATAATATCAAAGGAATACCGGGTTTCTTTGAATTTTTCGGAATTGCGCAGCCGCAGCTGGCAGACGGTGTTCAACAGATAGACGCAGCCGGCAGGCCTTTATTTGGGGAAGCCGGGAATTACGGTTTTTTGACAATCATATCCACTTTATCCTGGGGTTTAGGTTATTTTGGCATGCCCCAGGTATTGTTAAGATTTATGGCTATAGAGAAATCATCCGATCTTAAAAAATCAAGAAGAATAGCAACAATCTGGTGTGTTATTTCGCTTTTTGCTGCATTATCTATCGGTTTGATAGGAAGAGCAATGTACCCGACAGAATTACTTACCCAGAGCTCCTCTGAAAGTATCTTTATCATTATGTCTACTGGGTTGCTGCCTCCTTTAGTTGCCGGTATCATATTGTCCGGTATACTTGCGGCAACAATGAGCTCATCAGACTCTTATCTGCTGATATCCGCTTCGGCATTCTCGAGGGATATTTATAAGGGTATTATGAAAAAAGATGCTACCGATAAGCAGATCATGATCGTGACGCGTATCACGCTTTTAATTGTATCACTGTTTGGTATAGTCATTGCACTGGATGAGAACAGTATTATTTTCCAGGTTGTTTCATTTGCATGGGCAGGCTTTGGCGCTACATTCGGCCCGATAATGCTTTTCTCACTTTTGTGGAAAAAAACCACACGTTCTGCCGCGATAGCGGGTATGCTGACAGGGGGCGGCATGGTATTTATCTGGAAGCTATTACTTAAACCAATCGGAGGTGTTTTTGGAATATACGAGCTGTTCCCGGCATTTGTCCTGTCATGCATTGTAATCGTTGTTTTTTCACTAATCACGAAGAAACCGGATCAGGCAGTGCTGGACGAGTTCGAGCTTGCAAAAACATATGAGTGCTGACCTTTGAATAAAGTATAAAATAGGACAGGGATCTGTCCGGTTATCACACCGGGCAGATCCCTGTTCGCTTATCTTCCCCGATTTCTATTATCTTTCGTGTTTGGTTGCATTTATGCCATAGTGTTTTATTGTACTCAAAAAGTCATTATTCTGAATTTCAAATTTTACAATGCGCTCTTATTTTTACTGTTTATACATTTGCACCATTGTATAGTAGCTCTTTAAATTATTTATAAGTCAAGTAAAACGTCCCCTTCGCTTTCCCGGTTTACCTGGCTTTTTCGATAAAACACGGCTGTTGCCAGCATGCCTGCCATTAACAATGCAATGCTAAGCACGAAAGGCAGTACTCGCGAGATATCGCTTAGCAGCCCTCCGATATATCCAAAAGGCACGCTTACCAGCATAACTGTTGTCTGGAGTAAGGCCATAATCACCGAGCGCTCCGTACGGTCTGCATGGATAGCAACGAGAGATTCTCTAAGTGTGTTTAAAACCGCCATTCCCAACGCTTCAAAAATTAACGAAATCGATAATATCACATATCCCCATACACCGGCGTTTGTAATTGAAATCAGCAGAATACAACCGATTATCGAACTTAAGAACCCTCCATACAACGGCCATTTCAGCTTTGATTGCCTGATACGTGAGATAACGGTAAAGAAAAGAAATATCGAAAGTATGCTTCGTGCCATCGGGAATATAGGCAGGAGTGTATCAGGTATACCAATGCGGCGGGATGCGATAATCTGCCAGAATGTCATTCCGATCATAGCTGCAATCTCTACCAGAATACTTATGATTATTGCAAATACCATACCTCGTGAATTCTGTATTTTGCGCAGTGCGTTTTTGTACCCGGACAGCATCTCAACCCATGACATATTGCGAGTCGCTTCGCGCCTTATTTTCCCTACGGCTGTTTCTGTTGAAAACTTGTATAGAATCAGCAGCTTTGCAGTCATAATTATAAAGGCATTAATATAAAGTATTCTTATAGCCGGCGCAAGTGTCAGCTTTGCGACAAGGATTGAGGAAATTGGCGCAAACAGCGCGGAAAGATTGCCTGAAATGATCACCCATGAATATATATGCGTTATCTTATCCTTTGGCGCATCCTCTACAAGCAGGCAATCCCATGATACCGCGGTTATTTTCATCATGCCGTTAAACAATGCGGCAACAACAAAAAACCAAAAGCCCTGACTGAATGCCCATATAAGGCAAGGAAGGCTCCAGGCAAGAAAATCAAATATTGCCGTGCTTTTCCTGCGTCCCATTTTATCAATGATCGCACCCGATAAAAATGCAAAGATCATTTGAGAAAACATATAAATTGAAGTCACAATCCCCACCTGTACATCACTTAACCCAAAAGTAAGCATATACACCGTTGCGTAAGGCAGGCACAAATTCATAGACAGTCCCCACATCGGTTCGGTATAAACACAGGCGCGGGGATTACCGCGCAACTCAACAAGGGTGCGCAGCAATTGATGCTTTCGCAAAAACTTTTTCATTGTGAATTATCCTCTCCTGGTGATTACGGCTAATTCAAAGAAAAGAAAAAATGATGATCAACTTGATCTATACAGGATGTGTAAAACCATTTATCTACTTCTCCTTTGAATATCTGTTTATTTTTTCATATTAACTATAATTAACCTATATTTTAATACATAATGATACAATTTTCTACAGCGATATCTATCTTTTATTCTTTAACTGCCATTTGAAAGTTCTGCACACAGCACTATTTTGGAATTTCGTTTTGTAAAAACATTATTCGTACTAAATAAAAGCATATCCAATCTATTTTTAATTCCAGCAGCTTATAGAATAAAATAAGGCGAAAGATGAGCATCCGTCCCGCCTATATAAGTGCCGGGAAACAATTGACAAAACCAGGCGGCGAGTTAAATAAAAAAACGGGAGTATCTTAAGAACGTTTAAATAATGGGATGAAAATAACTAAAAAGGAGTGAAAATGTATTGAATACTATGCAAAATAAAATTCAAAACGGTATTGCAAGAAAAATAATTATTCTTATTACATGTTTTATGCTTTTTGCATTATCGGGCTGCATAAGAATAGAAGTTCCGTCGAAGACCAAGACCTCCAAGGTAATAAAAAGAACGTTTGATGTCAATGCTTTGATAGCAAAATTAAACGAATATAAAAACTACAGTTTTACGGTTACGAAAATTTATCATGACGAAAATGGAAACAACCCTGAGATAGGTTGTATATATACAATTACACATTCGGGGGATTTGAATAAATTTAAGGAATCTCGCAAAACGGGACCAGACGTCTACCCTATTATTATCTATATTCACCCTGATGAAAAAATGTTATACGCCTATGATGTATTTTTAACTAAATACATAAAATATCCTTTGGATGAAGATTATATGAGACAATATTATGAATATAAAAATATCCAGTTTATATTAAAAATTCCGAAGGATCCGGAAGATTTTCATTGTGTCCTGCTCAGCGAAAATGAGGAGGTAGACGGAGAACCCTGTATTCTTGTAGAAGATTACCACTATATTCACAGAAAAATGTATATCAGCAAAAATACCGGGTTTCCGTTGAGGATGGAATTTGATGATAATAGGGTTATTACCATTACCGATATTGAAATTGAAAATATATCCGATACTGAATTTGACGTACCAGCGGGAGCGGAATATGATCCGGATGGGTATATTACCTCTGATATGGTAAACGGACCTTTTTAGAAAAATTAACCTGGCCGGGCTGTACAGGCAGGAATTTTACACAGTCCGGCGTTCCCTTAACTTCTTCAGCAAGCGCCCGTATTCCGCTTCCAGTTCATCCTTATTCGCGTCCTGTCTTGAAAGTTTAGCAATGATTTCTGTCATCCTCATCTGCAGCGCAATCTGCTCGGGGTCATTAATATCTTTTTGAATCTGCTGTTTTTTATATTTCTCCAACTTATCAAGGTTTCCGTCAAATTCGGATATTGATTGGTTTTCAATCAGGAGCAATCTGTCCGCTACCCTATTCACAAACGCACGATCGTGGGAGACAAATAAAACTGTGCCCTCATAACAGGACAGCATATTCTCCAAAGCCTCAATAGAACTCATATCCAGATAGTTTGTAGGCTCATCTAAAAGGAATACATTTGCACTGGAAACAAAAAGCTTTGCAAACGAAACCTTTATTTTTTCACCACCGCTTAATACTTCCACCTTTTTATATACATCATCTCCCGTTATCAGGAGCCTTGCCAGAATTGTCCTTGCAACCGTCTGCGACTGTACGCTTTCGGCCATTACATTATCAAGAACTGTCATATTTTGCTGAAGGTTTTCAAACCCCTGGTAAAAATAGCCGATTCGAGCTTTGGGTACAATTTTTATACTGCCATTCCCGCTTCCGGCAATTAAGTTGAGCAGTGTGGTCTTACCAACGCCGTTTTCTCCCAACAACGCTGTTTTCGATCCATTAAAGATACGAAATCCGGTATTTTGAAATATCTTCTTTTTTCCATATGAAAAGGAAAAGTTTTCAGCGGAAATAACAATTCTATTCGCCGGTGGATTTGTTAAGGAAAAGTCAAGTTGAATCATGGGCAATTCCTTCGGGCTTTCCTTCACTTCCAGCTTTTCAAGACGGGTTCTCAAGCTGTTCACCGCATTATGAATCTTCTCTTGTTTTTCATTTGCCTGTCTTGTATGCAGTCTGGCTTCGGAATTCCCCATTCTTTTTGGTGCTTTCCGCATTTTCCCTGATCTTCGCTGTCTGTTTTCGATAGCATTTGTAAGCTTGGTTTTTTCAGAAACATATTTCTCATACTCTACCATCTCATTCTTCTGCTCTATCCCTCTTTGTTCCTTATAGAAAGAATAATTTCCATTATATATTTTAATCTTTCCATCCCTGATTTCGAGAGTCTTATTACACAGACTGTCCAGCAAATCACGATTGTGGCTTATCAACAACATGGAGTCCACTTGTGAAAGCCTTTCCTTCAAGATTTCCACTCCCCTGAAATCAAGATTTGATGTTGGTTCATCCGCAAATACTAAGAGATTGTTTTTACTGAATGCATTGGCAATCTTGATTCTTGTTAACTCGCCCCCGCTGCATACGGCCTGATCCGCAATCTGTGACAGGTTCATTCTGCTAATTTCTTTTTGGTCCGCCTCAATTTCTTCATCAGAAAACTGGCGAATATAAGTTATATCACAAAAGCGTCTGACATAACCCTCGTCCGTTTCAACCTCGCCGGAAAGAATGTTCAAAAATGTAGTCTTGCCAGAACCATTCTGCCCGACAATTCCAATTTTATCCCCTGAATAAACCTTAAAATCATCGAATTCTATTATCTTTCTGTCGTGATAATACTTTTTTATGTTCTGAGCTTCAATTAAAAGCATAAAAAATCTCTCCTCTCACATTAACGTGCTGGAAAGATCACAAAACCATGTATAACTGTAAAACAGGTTTTTTCCTTAATATCTTAATTTATTAGCTAATCCAGCACGAAAAGAAGCATAAAACGCCCCTTATAATAGTTATTTTCATTTTGCCGAATTAGCCTATTCTCATTAATCAATACCTTGCCCTTTCTTAATATCATCCTCATTCTACCCTATGAAGAATAAAAAAACAATAGAATTTTAAACATGAATTCATATTACAGCTATTTTTGAGGCAAGATACAATATGTAAAATTAGCTTGCTATCTAATTTAATTACTAAATGAACAGCTTTTTAAAGAAAGTGAGATTGTTTTAATATTAGTTGTCTGAGTTATATTAATACATAATACTTTTATTATTGGAGGAGATTGGTTGACTGGTATTATATTCGGATTACTGGCCGGCTTATTAATGAGCGTTCAAGGCGTTTTTAATACGCGTATAATGGATTCATCGAATATGTGGACCACAAATAGCTGGGTGCATTTAACGGCTTTTGCTACAAGTATAAGTATCTGGTTCTTTGCTGGCAGAGAAAATCTGCTTTCAGTGTTTGATGTCAGCAACAAATTATATTTATTAAGCGGTGTTATCGGTGCGTTTATCACATTTACCGTTATCAAGAGCATATCAAGTTTAGGGCCGGCATATTCGACAATGCTTATTTTAGTGGCTCAACTTGTAATTTCCTGCCTTATCGAAGCTTTTGCATTGTTCGGTACTGAAAAGATGTGTTTTGAGTGGAGCAAATTAATTGGCGCAGCACTGATGATAGCTGGAATAGTCGTTTTCCAGAAGTAAAATGTAAAAACTCTTATCCTTTCACTCCTCCTAATGTCAAGCCCTTAATGAAATACTTCTGCAGGAATGGATAAACAAACAGGATTGGGGTTACGGAGATAACAGTCATAGCCGTCCTGATGGACATCGGTGTAACTGCTGCCTTTTGTGAGTCACCGGAAGCGAGTGTTGCGTCAGTATCGGTTGCGGCGATGCTCAACGCAGATGTCAGAAGTTTCTGCAGTTCATACTGTAGTGTCGACAGTTTTGGATTCATACCATTGTAAATCATCGTATCGAACCAGGCGTTCCATTGGTGTACGGCTACAAATAATGTAATTGTAGCGACTACAGGCAGGCTTAACGGAAATATTATTGTAAACAGGATCCGGTACTCACTCGCACCGTCGATTTTTGCGGCTTCGGTAAAGCTGTCCGGGATCCCTTCAATATAGCTTCGCATAAACATAATATTGTAAGCACCAACCATGGTGGGTAAAATATAGACCCAGAAAGTATTGATCAGATGGAGATCGCGCATCAAAATGAACGTCGGTATTAACCCGCCTGAAAAATACATTGTAAAAACAAGAAACGGCGTAAATACCTTTCGGAAAACAAAATCCCTTCTGGATAGAACATAAGCCACACAAAGGGTGGCAAAAACGCCTAAAACGCCTCCTGTGATTGTCCGGCTGATCGATATAAACAGCGCCTGGCTTATCGCCTTATTACCCACAAGAATTTTTTCATAGTTTCTTAAGGTAAATTCCCTCGGCCACAAATAAATGCCGCCACTGACTGAATCTATAGCATCATTGAAAGAGTAAGCTATCGTATTGATAAAAGGATAAAGCGTTATAACACACAGAGATAATAAAGATATATATATAAATAGATCAAGAAAAAGGTCCTCTGCTGTCATCCTTCTATATCCAATTTTCGACAACATATCATGACTTCTTTTTTTCTCCATCTCATCCGCCTCCCTATCAGAAAATTCCGTAACCGTCTATTTTTTTGGATATGTAATTACATATATTTATTAATGTTATCGCTACGGTAGAGTTGAAAATACCTATTGCAGTACCATAGGAAAGACGGCCGCTTCTTAAAGCGTAAGTATAAATATATACATCAATGGTTCGGGAAGCATCAATATTGGACGGATTACTCAGCAAATATACTTGTTCGAAACCTACATTCATAAGGTTGCCGAGATTCAGTATCAACATAAGCTTGATCGTAGGCATAATGCTTGGAAGTGTTACCGAAAGAATTCTCCTGATACGGCCTGCACCGTCCATAATAGCCGACTCATAGATCTCTGGATCGATACCTGTCATAGCCGCCAGGTAAATGATGGCATTCCATCCGACATTTTTCCATACATTAGAGAAGGCAACAACTCCATAAAAGTATTTGCCTTCACCCAAAAAAGCTATTGGACTTTTAATAATACCCATTGCCACCAGCATTTCATTCACAATTCCGGATGAAGGTGACAGGGCCATATAAACAATACTCACTGCAACAACCCAGGATATAAAATACGGCAGGTAAGATATTGTCTGTACAATCCTCTTGAAAAGTCTCGCTCTTACCTCATTTAACATTAAGGCAAGCAGTATCGCGGAAACAAAACTTGTGGATATTTTAAGTACGCTTGTAAGCAGCGTGTTTCTTATTGCGTTAATAAAGTTTGCATCTGTAAAGGCCTCCTTAAAATTAGCAAGCCCGACAAACTCCGAGCCAAAAATACCCTTTCCGGGAACAAACTTCTGAAAAGCCATGATCCATCCCCAAATCGGGAAATAATTGAATATTAGGACAAATATCATAAATGGGACGCACAAAACAAGCAACTGCCTCTGCTTTATGATTTTCATCCAGAGTATATCTTTCCGGTTTAAAGATGTATTCTCTATCATCTTTTCATTCAATACCGCCATATCCAGTCCCCCTGCTAACGATAAGGGATATGGGGAGCGTTATGGACGCTCCCCCGTTCCAGTTCAGAAATATGTATTAATAGTATTTTGAGCTTTCCCTGATAATTTCAGTAATTTTCTCTTCATATTCATTGAGTCCGGGAATAGCATTCAATTTAGCCTGGTATTCATCCCAAAGCGCATCTACCTGGGAAGGATCAGCCGTGGTAATCCTCGGGAAGTACTCAGTAGCAAGCTCAAGAGCTTTTTCGGAAGCGATGAATTCCGGCGAATCCTGAGGCAGTTGCTGTCTGGCTGCCCAACCGGGCTGATAACGGGCAGGATAAGCGGGTGCAAAGAAATCACAGAACGTATTCACTTTGTAATTTCTCAGGATTTCCTTTTCAAAATCTCTATACCGCATATCGTTATATTCCTGGTTCATAGCAGGATTGACCCAGTTCCCGTCGGAGAACTTCCCGTATACCGCATCATCCGTCATTTCGTAACGCGGCAGGAAAGAAAACTGTTCCAGACCTTGCGATTTCTTATAGTCCTCATCGAATGAATTCAGCCATTGTTCCTTGGTACGGGTGAATTTACCATTCTCGAGCGAATAGTGAACTCCTTCAATACCCCAGTAATTCAATTTCTGTATATCCTCAGCGCATATGCGATCAAGGAAACGGAATACGCCTTCAGGATCCTTACATGCCGAAGTGATCGAGACTCCCTGTACGGCAAACGCATACGGGCCGCGGTAATACTCTTTCTCTACACCATCCACAACAACCGGGAATGCTACAAGTATACGATCGTAATGCCCTGACTTCTCGAGAGCTGCGAGTCCGTTTATTACTGCCCAGCGCTGGTCATAGATACCCAGAACTCTTCCGGAAGCTATCTTAGCAAGATACTGGTCATCTTGCTGCATGAATGTTTCTTTATCCATGCAGTTTGAATGCCACATATCATTCATGAACAAAACGAACTCCTTGGAGACCGACATTCTCATAACAAGCTGGGCTTCGAGGGTTTCCTGATTCACGGCTGTAACACCGTCATTAGGATATCCGCCCAGGAACCTTGCGGCACCGTATTGAAGAGCTGACACGCGGTATCCTTCCGTAGGAACCATGAATCCGATATTATCGGCATCGCCGAATTTCGGATTCTTGGCCATATAGTCCTTAATCAGCTGCCCATATTGGGAGAGTGTCTTAACAACAGGGAACCCGGCGTCTTTCAGAACGTCGTAGTTCAAGTAGTAACCGGCAGCGGGGTAGAGATTGTCAACTGCCGGGCGATTGGTGGATATAATGTAGATTACCCCGTTTTGGGATTTAGACATCTCCAATTCCTTTGGCCTGTAAATTTTCTTAATATTTTCGCCATATTTTTCCACCAAATCATCCAAAGGAATGAATGCGTTAGCGGAAATGAAAACACCTGCTGTTTCTCCAGCTGCAACAATATCCGGATACACGCCGCTTGCCGTCATTAAGTTTGCTTTTGTCATCGAGTCGGTACCTACGAGGTATTCACCGTTAAGCCTTACACCGGT
>JAAYBO010000027.1 GCA_012730095.1 Clostridiaceae bacterium | reverse complement strand
TTATGAAAAATATAACCTGAATCCGGATCCGCTTTTTTTACATAAAAGTAAAGATGAAAATTTATATGTAAGCGTAAAAGAACTTAAAATGGAGGGTCTGGAGTGGGTTATTATTTCCGCATTTCCAGACGAGCTTCTTATTAAACCGGTAGTTTATAGCATTCGTGTTACTGTGCTGTTGTCAATACTCGCATTATTTTTTACATTTATTATTTTCAACACTATTATCAGAAGACTCTTAATGCCGGTCAACAGCCTGCTTAAAACATCCGAGGCTATATCGCACGGAGATTTGACACAGAGAGTTGATATAGTTAGAAATGATGAAATAGGAAGAATTTCAGAAAGTTTTAATACAGTTGCTGATAATATGCAGTTATTCATAAATAATCTTGAGGCTGCCGTAAAAGAGAGAACAAAAGAATTGTACAACGCAAATGTAACGCTGGAAGATAATAAAAACCAGCTTCAGCTCATCTTAAATTCTACCGTTGAAGCGATTTACGGGATTGATTTGAAAGGAAATTGCATATTCTGCAATACCAGTTGTATAAAATTGTTAGGTTATGAAAAGCAGGAGGATTTATTAGGCAAAAATATGCACTGGCAAATTCATCACAGCCGCTCCGATGGAACACCATTTCCTATTGAAGAGTGCAGGATATTAAAATCAATTAGAGACGGCAAAGGGTATGAAGCCGATGATGAGGTGTTTTGGAAAGCCGACGGGAGTTATTTTGACGTAGAGTACCATTCATATCCACAGATGAGAAATGGTAAGGTTGTCGGCGGTGTTATAACTTTTATCGATATAAGCGAGCGGAAAAAAAGAGAAAAAGAAATCCAATATCTCAGTTACCATGATATATTAACAGGGCTTCCCAACAGAAGGTATTTCGAGGCTAATCTTCCCCGGATTGACACTGTCGATAATCTGCCGTTAACTGTGATTTTCGCGGATATTAACGGATTGAAGATGACCAACGACATATTTGGCCATTCGGCGGGGGATGAGTTGATAAAGAAGTCTGCCGAAATACTAATGCAGTCCTGCACGGAAAACAGTATGATTACACGCATGGGAGGCGATGAGTTTACCATTGTGCTTCCGAAAACAAATAAGGAAAATGCAAAAATTGTTATGTCACAAATCAGATCCGGCTTCTCAAACGCACGTGTGGAAGCAATAAAATGCAGTATTTCGCTTGGCAGTGATACAAAAGAAAACGCGGATACCCCGTTGAAGGAAATCATTGCTAACGCGGAAAATGAAATGTACAAAGATAAGACGATGAACCGTAAATCTGTTAATAAAGATATAATTGATACGATAATTGGAACACTGCATTTGAAAAATCCAAGAGAGAAGCAGCATTCAATTGCTGTTAGAGAATTATGCAGCAAAGTGGGATATGCGCTGCACCTTCCGGAACCGGAAATCGATAAGCTAAAGCGTGTGGGATATTTACATGACATAGGTAAAATTATACTTGATGAAGGTATTTTATCCAAAGAAATACTAACAGATGAAGAGCTTGAAAAAATGAAGCAGCATTCTGTTGTTGGATACCGCATATTAAACCTTTTTGATGACAGTCTGGATTTAGCCGAATATATTTACAGCCACCACGAAAGGTGGGACGGCGACGGATATCCAAGAGGGCTTAAGGGTGAACAGATTCCATTAATATCAAGGATCGTATCTATTGTAGAAACTTATGATCGTATATTAAACAGAGGAAATCTTTCGCTTACGGAAAGAAAAGACAAGGCCATTGAAATAATAAGGGGTGAGGCCGGAAAGCAATTTGACCCGAAGATTACCGAACTGTTTATACAAATGTTAGATTGAAATACCAGAAAATACAATGGAAATTATTGTGTTTACAAGATTTCATATGTGGTAAACATATAACGGGACTTAAGGATAGTCTGCTGTTCTACCTCTTGCAATGTTCACATCGATGAAACAAACTTCCATTGACTGCCTAGAACAAAGGATGTCAAGACGCTGACATGAAAGGGTGTACCGGATGAAAAATGATACCCGGAGCGGAGCCGGACGAATATGGAGTAAACATATTGCGGCAGTGATTGCTGTTATTGTTTTATTTGGAATTGGTGCCGTTTATATTCTAAATACATGGAAAACATATCTGAGTAAAACGGAAGAACAGGCACTGGCTCTTGCCGAAGCGGCGGAAGCATTTCTTTGCATGGAGTGCTTTCATTCTCTTGATGCAGATACGTCAGAAGAGGAATATCCGCATATTAAAGACAGCCTTATGCGATTAACCCAGTATAATCAAAACATTACGGCCGCATACCTGTATACAGTAAAAAATGAAAAAGCCAACTTTGTTGCAGCTTACGGGAAATCACTGACAACAAACGATCAAACAATCGGAAAACACCTTCCGGAAACAGATATATATAATAGTGCTCTTTTGAATGGGGAACCTGTTGTATCTGAAACCAAAAATCAATGGGGTAAATATATGACAGTGTTGGTTCCGGTGGTTAGCCGGCAAACCGGTAATGTTCTTGCGGTGCTGGGTATGGATTATCATCTGGCGTATTGGCTTTCTGAACCTATAAAGCATGCCGCACATGCTTTTATTGTTGTCTTATGTATTTTGTTTCTTTCAACAGCGATTCTTCTGATTTTACGAAAGAATGATAAGCTAACGCAGCTTGACAAAAACCTTAAAGCAAGCATGGAGCTTTTCAGTGCGGTGTTCGAACAGGCCCCCATTGGAATAGCGGTTGGGAACAAGTATAAAGCGTATACAAGCGTTAATCCGATGTTTTTAAAGATTACCGGAAGAACCCGTGAGGAATTAAAAAATATTAGCTGGAAGGAATTAACTCACCCTGACGACCTGGAAGAGGATATTAAGTATTTTGAAAAATTTCTGGCGGGCGAAATTGATGGATATTCAATGCGTAAGCGTTATATCAAACCTGACGGCTCCGCCGCATGGGTTAACATGGTAGTTGCTCCGTTGAATCTGGGTGAAGTATCGGAAGATACGCATTTATGCTTAATTAATGATATCAGTGATTATGTTCAAACCGGAAATGCGTTAAGGGAAAGCGAGCGCAGCAAGGAGGTGCTGCTCTCCCATTTGCCTGGCCTTGCGTACCGGTGCAATTATGATACGGCCTGGACTATGTTGCACGTATCAAAGGGATGTTTTGAATTAACCGGATACGAGCCGGAAAGTTTACTATACAACAGGGAATTGTCATATAATGATCTGATTGCGCCCGAATACCGTGAAAG
This sequence comes from Clostridiaceae bacterium, assembly GCA_012730095.1. Classification (GTDB taxonomy): domain Bacteria; phylum Bacillota; class Clostridia; order DSM-8532; family DSM-8532; genus DTU069. Next base: position 2,174 of record JAAYBO010000027.1, on the reverse strand, counting down.
GATTTGGGAAGAATGGAAGCGTGTGCTTGCAGCTCGCAAAGACTTCCGTTTTATATATGAAATTATAACGGCTTCCGGAAAAAGAAAATGGGTGCAGGAGATGGGTCAGGGAATTTTTAACAGCGCGGGCGAAGTGGAAGCTCTGGAAGGTATTATTATCGACATTACCGATCAGAAAAAACGGGAAGAGCAGGTTCAGTATATGAGTGAACATGATGCTGTTACCGGACTTTTTAACCGTACTTATTTTGAGAAGCAAAAACAAAGTCTGGACAAAAAATCGTCTTTGCCGCTATCCGTTATTATCGGGAACATTAACAGCTTAAGGCTGATAAATGATGCCTATGGGCATGCGGCAGGAGATCATGTAATTGTTGAAACGGCGAGAATAATAAAAAGCTGTTTAAGGAAGAAGGATGTTTTAGCCAGAACCGGCGGGGATGAATTCAGTATTCTTTTGCCGAAAACAGATGGTAAAACAGCATATAAACTCATAACAAAAATAACAAATCTATGTGAAGAACACAATAAAAAACCAGGATCAAAATACAATATCAGTGTCTCACTTGGGTATGGCGTAAAAACAGGTGACAAAACCTTGAATGATGCTGTTAAAGAAGCGGAAGAAAACATGCACAATCGCAAATTGCTGAACCGGAAGAGCTCACGCAGTACAATTATTTCTTCGATTATGGGCACGGTTTATATAAGAAGCCAGGAAACCGAGGAACACGCAAAAAGGCTTGTCGACCTATCAGTGCGTGTAGGCAGGAAACTGAATATTTCGCAAAAGGATATGGACAACCTGGAACTATTTGCAATGCTGCATGATATCGGAAAGATCGGTATTGACAACAGTATATTGAATAAACCGGGTAAATTAAGCAAAAACGAATGGGAGATCATGAAAAAGCACTCCGAAATTGGTTACCGGATTGCGATGTCCTCTCCTGAACTTGAGCCAATTGCTGAATATATACTGGCTCATCATGAGCGCTGGGACGGGAACGGATATCCGCAAGGATTAAAAGGGGAAGAAATCCCGCTTCTTTCCCGTATTCTCGCTGTTGTTGATTCATATGATGCAATGACAGAGGACAGGGTATATCGAAAAGCGATGACTCATCAGGCGGCTATCGAGGAAATTAAAAAGAATGCAGGAACACAGTTTGATCCGAATATAGCCCAAATTTTTATAGACAGCTTATAAAAACTTAAATATTCCCAGATCTTATTTCCAAGTTTTCATATTTATAAAAATGGCTTTGTATAATCGGAAAATAATATCTACAAAATTGTTTTGATTACAAATTTGTTGGTAATATAAATATATGACCAGTATATATTTAATGAAGTTATATGTATTGGACATAATCGGCTAAAAATTTAATGAAAAGGAGAACTATATTATGGAAAACGAAAATGTTGCAAGAATGCCGCTTATCGGAGACAAAGCACCGTCATTTAAGGCTGTAACAACTCAGGGAGAAATTAATTTCCCGGAAGATTACAAAGGAAAATGGGTGATTCTCTTTTCTCATCCTGCAGATTTTACCCCGGTATGTACGACAGAATTTATGACATTCGCAACCATGGCTGAAGAGTTCAAAGCTATGAACACTGAACTGGTTGGATTATCTGTTGATTCGTTATATGCGCATATTGCCTGGCTTAGAAAAATTCAGGAACTCGAATGGAAGGGAATGAAAAATGTTGAGGTAAAATTTCCCCTTATAGAGGACATTCGAATGGACGTTGCCAGGAAATATGGAATGATCCAGCCGGGACAATCAAATACACAAGCAGTAAGAGCAGTGTTTGTTATTGACCCTAAAGGCATAATCCGGCTTATATTATATTATCCGCTGTCAACCGGAAGAAATTTTGATGAAATTAAAAGGGTAGTCCTTGCACTTCAGAAAGCGGACAAGGACAGCGTAGCGACGCCTGCAGACTGGAGGCCGGGAGACGATGTAATTATTCCAACGGCAGGTTCCTGCGGAACGGCAAAGGAACGGATGGAATCGAAAGATGACGACATGTACTGCCTTGACTGGTTTATGTGTTTCAGAAGAGAAAGCAAGTAAGACTTTAATATGCCCACAGAAACAGAATACCCTGCGGCAGTATTTTGCCACAGGGTATATTTTATTTAACCCGATAAGCACAATTGA
>JAAYBO010000234.1 GCA_012730095.1 Clostridiaceae bacterium | reverse complement strand
GGTATAAAAAGCCCGTGCATAGAGTTTACCGATTATACCTTTAACCTGAACACTTTCCGAAAAGACAGAAGGAAGTTTCGGAATGAGCTTGAGGAATGCAACAGGAAAACGCCGTGCTTCTATAACGACGCAAGGGAAATAGGAATCCTGTGGAGGAAGAAATGGCTGATCCTTTTAAACGCTCATAGGGTTATACGCCAGCTTATAAAATACGGCAACTTTTTCTGATTTTAAAAAAGCAAACCGAATACAGGCTTCGGTTTTTATAAAAAGCTTTGGAGGGATCATATGAACGTAATGGTAACGGGAGCGTCTGGTTTTATAGGAACACATCTTGTTGAAGCCATGTCAAAAGACCCCGCTGTTGACAACATATTCGCGCTGTACCGCAGTAAGGAGCAGATCCCTTTTATACCGAAGGTAAACCCCGTTATAGGTGATTTGGATTCGCTGCCTTCAATAAAGGTCGACGCCCGCATTGACATTATTGTTCACCTCGCGGGCTATTATAAAACCGAATCGAAAAAACTTTGTGAGAAAATAAATGTGCAGGGAACAAAAAACACCGTTTCGTTTTGCAGAAACAACGATATACCTCGGATTATTTTCTTCAGCACAATAAATATAAACCTGAAAACAAAAGGCCGCTACGCCGCGTCAAAGGCTGAGGCCGAGGAAATAGTCAAAAACAGCGGTATTGAATATATGATTGTAAGACCATCATTGGTATACCGGGGCAGGGTTGGAAGCCTCGGTAAAATAATAGGATATGCCGAAAAATTTCCCATATTGCCCATTTTCGGATTGGGCAAGGCAATAGAGCAGCCAATACATATTGATGAGCTAATTGAACTGACATTGATGATGATAAAGGATTTTAAGCCGGGTGTGGATATTTACGCGGCGGGCCGGGACGCAATGCCTTTTTCCGCGCTGGTTAAAACAATCGGAAATTGCATAGGCAAAAAGGTAAGAATAATGCCGATACCGGCAAAACCCGTGTACTGGCTTATAAAGCTAACGGAAAAAACAGGGCTGCACCCCGGGCTGTCCTCAGAACAGATAGCGCATATGAGCCAGGATCTAACGGCGGACATGACCGAAACACTGCAACTGTACCCGATGAAATTGAAGCCATTTGAAGAAAACATCAAAGCTGATCTTAATGAGGACATTCCACGGTCCTAAGCGAGGACATTCCACGGCAAACAGACCCGCAAAGACGAACTAATCGGAAACATTCCGCATAAAGTCAGACCCGCAAAGCAGCGTTGTGTCCCAATTAACGCTTAAAAAAAGGAAAGTAAAACATGTTTTCAGTTATCATTCCCGCTTTCAACGAAGAAAAGCAGATCGAAAATACAATATCCGCCGTAAAAGACGCTTTTAAAAACGTTGACGAGAACTGCCTCATCGTCGTTATCGATGACGGTTCAAAGGACGGAACATGGCAGGTCCTTAAAAGCCTTGCGAAGGCCGATCCAACCGTTAACGCGGTGCGTTTAAGCCGCAATTTCGGAAAAGAGGCCGCTATAATGGCGGGGCTTTCAAGAGCAAGCGGTGACGCCTGTATAATAATGGACGCCGATTTGCAGCACCCTCCGGAAATAATTCCGGAAATGATCACGCTGTGGAAAAAGGGATATGAGGTTGTTGAAGCGGTAAAGGAAGACAGGGGCGGGGAAAGCCTGACAAACAGGTTCGGTGCTTCGCTGTTTTATAAGATTATGTACCGGTTGTCCGGTTTTAGCCTTGAAAACGCGTCGGACTTTAAGCTCCTTGACGCAAAAGTTGTAAAAGCCCTTCTTCAAATGCCCGAAAAGGAAACCTTTTTCCGCGGCCTTTCGGCATGGGTTGGGTATTCAAGAGCACAGGTATATTTCAAGGTTCAAAAAAGAAAGCACGGGAAAAGCGGATGGTCCCGCGTTAAGCTTTTCAGGCTTGCGGTAACCGCATTCACATCGTTTTCATCCCTGCCGCTTCAGTTTGTAACTTTTATAGGGATACTGTTTTTAATCGGCTCGTTCATTCTTGGCATACAAACGCTTGTAATGAAGTTCCGCGGCCTTGCGGTAGACGGCTTCACAACCGTTATCCTGCTTCTTCTTATAACAGGAAGCTGCCTTATGATAAGCCTTGGCATGATAGGAACATATATAGCAAGGATATATAATGAAGTAAAAGCCCGCCCAAGGTATATTATTTCGGAAGAATGCGGCCAGCAGGAAAAAGAAAACGGGGAATAGCGCCATATGGTTACGTTGAAAAACAAACAATCAAATCTGAAAATCGGAACATTTACCACGAAAAACAACATATTTTTAGCCCCGATGGCAGGCATAACAGACATGCCGTTCCGCTGCCTGTGTGCGAGATTCGGCGCTGGCTTAACGTATACCGAAATGATAAGTGCGAAAGGTATGTACTACAACGACAAAAAAACAGGCCGTCTAACAATAACACATCCTGATGAAGCGCCTTGCGCCGTGCAGATATTCGGCTCCGAACCTGATATTATGGCAGAGGCTGTTCAGGTTTTCAACGAACGTGATGATATTGCGCTGATAGATATAAACATGGGCTGCCCCGCGCCGAAAATAGTGAGAAATGGTGAAGGCTGCGCGCTTATGCAAAATGAAAAACTTGCTTCGGAAATAATAATAGCTGTTGTAAAAGCTTCTAAAAAGCCTGTTACCGTTAAGTTCAGAAAAGGTTTTGAACGCATTAACGCGGTAGAATTCGCAAAAATGGCCGAGGAATCGGGAGCCGCCGCGGTTACGGTCCACGGAAGAACAAGAGAGCAGTTGTATTCCGGAAAAGCCGACTGGGACATTATTGCCCGGGTAAAGCAATCAGTATCAATTCCTGTAATCGGAAACGGCGATATCCGTATCCCGGAGGACGCGGTTAAAATGTTTGAACAAACCGGATGTGACGCGGTGATGGTAGGCAGAGGCGCACTGGGAAATCCGTGGATATTCCAAAAAATCCTTCAATATATATATAAAGGTGAACTGATATCAGATCCAACCAATGAGGAAAGATACCGCGTCATTAAAGAACACTGTGAAATGATGATTAAGGTAAAAGGGGAAAAGACCGCGGTTAACGAAATGCGAAAACATATCGCGTGGTATATAAAGGGTATGCCCGATGCATCACGTATGAGAGACGAAATCATGCGCATTTCGTCCGTTGAAAATGTATTAAAGCTGTTAGTGAAATATTTTAAAATACTTCCAAAATTATCTTATTTATGATAAACTAATCGGGTGGAATAGCCGATAATAATAGGGGTTATCCGTCACGGGCCGCAGTTTATCGAGCCCAGGTACCGTACCGGTGCTGAAACGGATCCTGATATTGGCAGACCAAAAGCCTGACCGAAGCGGAACAAAACAGGGTTATTAACCGTCACAATGCAGGTGAATAATGTCTACAAGGCCTGTTATTACTGAATATTACGGTACGTTGTTATAAAGTTACAATTTGTTTACACATATACAGGCGTTGTTGACGCCCCTATTTTGCAATGATATAATTACTTTGAAATTCATGATAAACGGCTACGTTTATCTTGAGTTTATAGAGCAAACAAAGCTGGGTTATTTTAAGGAAGCAGGCATAACCTGGCTTTGCAAAATCAATAGTCTGCTTCCATAAATTTCAAAAGGGAGGATTTTAACATGAGAAATCTCAAAAAGCTTTTAGCAGTAATTATGGCTGTTGCTATGCTTGCATCAATCATGGTTCCTGCACTTGCGGCTGATTATGATGATGATGCCCAAAAGCTTTACAATCTCGGCCTGTTTAAAGGCTCCTCAGGGTCTTCATACCAACCTGATCTTGATGGCAAACTGACCAGGGAACAGGGTTTGACTCTGATGATCCGTGCTATGGGTAAGGATGAAGAAGCTTTGGGAATGTCTGAAGCGGAAATCAACGAACAGCTTGCAAAGGTAGAAGATGCTGCCGACATTACAGACTGGGCAAGGCCGTATGTAGCTTATGCTGTAAAGAACGGTCTTACAAAGGGAATAGGCGGCGCCACTCCTCCAAACATCAAGTTTGGTGCACAGCTTGATCTCAGCGGCAAGGAATTTATTAATTTCATGCTGTATGCAATGGGTTATACCGATGCATGGGACATTGTTCTTGACAAGGCTGTAGAAATAGGCATGCTCACTGCCGGTGAAGCTGTTAAATTTGGCTCAATGGACGTAATCATTCGTGACGTCGCTATTGGCATAATGGCAGGCTCCATGGGCGGAACAACTGCTGCAGGAATCACACTTGCACAGGCATTGGTTGAAGCCGGTGTTGTAACCGAAGAAGCTATGGTTGAAGCTGGCTACATGGATCCGATCGTTACACCTACACCCGAACCTGTTGAACTGACTGCCACGGCGTATACAGACAATCTCATTCAGATTTATGTTGTGTATGGC
>JAAYBO010000233.1 GCA_012730095.1 Clostridiaceae bacterium | reverse complement strand
TTCTGTTGTCCCTCCTAACAACCACACACTGGTTTTTTTCAATATCTTTCGGCCCTAATTCAAGCCTTAAAGGAACACCTCTCATTTCGTATTCACTGAATTTCCAGCCGGGCATTTTATCACTTTCATCCAATTTAACTCTAATGTTTTCCATAAGCCTGTTTTTTATTTCATACGCTTTATCAAGAACACCTTCTGCATCCTGCCGGACAGGCACTATTATTACCTGGATTGGAGCAACTTCAGGAGGAAGAACCAACCCGTCATTATCCCCATGTACCATGATCACCGCACCAATAAGCCTTGTTGACATTCCCCATGAAGTTTGATGCACATACTGCAGTTGGTTGTTTCTGTCAGTATATTGAATATTGAACGCCCTGGCAAAACCGTCTCCAAAGTTATGCGAAGTACCCGTTTGAAGAGCTTTCCCGTCATGCATCAGGCTTTCAATAGTATAAGTGGATTTTGCCCCTGCGAATTTTTCTCTTTCGGTTTTTTGGCCTTTGATAACCGGAATCGCAAGTATTCTTTCGCAGAATTCGGCATATACGTCAAGCATGCGTATGGTTTCTTCCTGGGCTTGTTCGGCTGTTTCATGCGCCGTATGGCCTTCCTGCCACAGAAACTCCAGTGTTCTTAAAAATGGCCTTGTGGTTTTTTCCCAGCGAACTACAGAACACCATTGGTTATATAACTTGGGTAAATCCCTGTAAGAATGAATAATATTTGCATAATGCTCACAAAATAATGTTTCGGAGGTCGGCCTCACACACAGCCTTTCGGTGAGTTCTTCGTTTCCGCCGTGTGTTATCCAGGCAACTTCGGGAGCAAAGCCTTCTACGTGATCTTTTTCCTTCTGCAGCAAGCTCTCAGGTATAAACATCGGCATATAAACGTTTTCATGGCCTGTTTGCTTAAACATCCGATCAAGGTTCTTCTGTATAAGTTCCCATACCGCATAACCGTAAGGCCGGATGATGACACAGCCCCTGACACTTGAATATTCGGCCAATTCAGCCTTTTTTACAATATCGGTATACCACTTTGCGAAATCCTCTTCCATTGATGTTATTTCTTCAACAAGTTTTTTGTCTTTGGACATAATTTCACACTCCTCAAATAATATTGAGATTTAAGATATACTCCCGCTTCAGCTCTGCAGACAGCGGGTATCTGTTAAAATCCCAGGCAAACAGATAAAAACATCTCACCAGTATGAGATAAATAAAAAACCGTCCCAGTTACAGGGACGGGTATAACCCGCGGTACCACCCATTTTGGCGACTAACCCACTCTCAAGCCTATATCGCGGCTTAAACGGCGGCCTCATCAGCCGCTTCTCGGGGATGGGAAGAAAAGATTACAGTTTTGAAACCTCTCACCTTTTGGTTCCATTCTCTTTAAAACCAATGCTTTTCGTAGTCCCTTCATCGATTTTCTAAATATCTACTTGATTTTAATATACCTTATTTGTATTGTCAAGATACCGAAAACTCTTTTACTTGGATATATTTTTAACGCTTTCTCTTATCACCATGTGTCCTGACACAATTTTTATTTTGGCTTTATAAGCGGGATTCTCAATCTTTTTAATTATTGAATTCACACATTCCTTTGCCATACCGGGCATGTCTACTTCATACGTTGTAATAGCCGGCTTCGCCAAATCAGAATAAACGAAGTTGTCAAAACCCACAATTGAAATATCTTCAGGCACTTTATATCCTCTATCTTTAAGCATATTAATCAGAGTATACGCCGTAAGATCGCAATTACATGCAAATGCTGTCGGAAGCTCGTCAGGCAGCTTTATCTGGGTAACCCCGGCCGAGTTTCTGTCCTCAATAATCCAGTTGTTTCTAAGTTCAATACCATTCTCCATTAATGCCTTTACATAACCGAAATACCTGTCCGTTATGCTGCTTGTTGCCAGTATTGAGCCGACAAATGCAATATTACGGTGTCCATTTTCAATTAAGTAACTCGTCATTTTATACATTCCATAATAACCGTCCGATATTACACAGTCCGTTTCATTTTGAGCGTCATAAAAATCAAGAAACATAACCGGGAGATTCAAATTACGCATCAATCTTAGATAAGCATGCCTTATCTGACCAATAACAATTAAAGCATCCACCTTCCTGTTCTGTATCATCTGCGGCAGGATAAGATTATCCTCCGATTCACGGCTTAAAATCTCCATATTATTATAAAGTCCATTCCGGGTAAGCTGCATAACCACATTCTGATACATTTTTAAATAAAATGACTCTGTTTTCCCTAAAAAACATTCCGGGATCAAAATGCCAACATTACAGGTGCTGGCTTTCCTTACTCCTTTTGAAACAACATTTTGTTTATAGCCCATTTCCAAGGCCAGTGCTTTTATTTTTAGCCTCAGTTGTTCACTTACACCCTCTTTACCGGCTAAAGCCTTAGAAACCGTAACATTACTTACACCCAACCTCTTTGCAATATCTGCAAGTGTAACAGACTTAGCCATAATCTGAATCCTCTCAATCAAAATGCTATAATAAACTAAAATAACAAAAGAAATTACTTAGCAATTTACAACAAGCTACATAAAAAAATTATGCTATTAAATAAAAATTACTTAATTCGTAAATTCATGATTTCGGTAACGGGTGAGGTTATTATATCATATATATTAAGTAATATTCAAAGTATTTACTTAATTTTTTCTAACTTTTTGCATCTTTCGAGGAATTCCATGCAGGCTCTTCCGTTATGATACGGTGTTTTCCACGGACCGCCCTTTTCCATATCAAGTTTTGAGTTGTTAATTCCGATTCCCCAGAACCACTCACCATACTTCTTATCGATAATATAATTTTCTATATAATCCCAACAATTAAGAGAGGCGGCCAGGAATTTCTCATCACCGGAAATTTGATAAGCATTTAAAAAACCCACAACAGCTTCCGCCTGCGGCCACCAATGCTTTTCATTATTTATTATTCCCTTTTTGCTTCCTTCATAAAATATACTTCCGTCGGACTCAATGCCTTCCGTATAAACAGCACCAGCCATTTTAACAGCAATATCCCGGACCTTGTCAATAATGTTTTCATAACCCAGTACTTCCGCAGCCTCCAGTATAAGCCAACTGCCTTCAATATCATGACCAAAAGTATAGCTGTCTGATTTAACATTCCAGTCTTCATCAAAAAAGTGGTTGAAGTGATATGTTTCATTATCCAATATATAATCATATGTAATCTCAATAAGTTCTTTTAGATTCGCTTTCAATTCTTCATTCTTCCATACTCTGAAAAGATTTGTGTATGCTTCCATTACATGCAGATGATTATTCATTGATTTCTTTTCATTTTGATGATCAACGCCAAGAATGAAATTGTCGGTAGGAGACCAATTCCGCTCGTAAGCTTCAATGTATCCTTTATTTTTCTTATCATGAAAAAAGGTCTGCATAACAGTATATATCTCTATGGCTGCTTTTAATGCTTCTTCACTCTTTACGGCTCTGTAATATTCCGATAATCCGTAAACCGCAAATGCGTGCGCATAGCAAAATTTCTTATCATCGTATGTATTACCGCTGCGATCCGTCAGCATATACACACCGCCGTAATCTTCGTCTATCATATGCCGTGTCAAAAACTCAAATGCATGCTTTGCGGCACTTAAGTATTCAGGATCGCCGTAAAGCCTGTATGCACTCGAATACGTCCATAAAATCCTGCTGTGCTGTATTGAACCTTTTGGGGAACATGCATCTATTTTGAGCTTATTGTTTATATGCCCGTAATATCCGCCGTATTCCATATCGGTCGTATGTTTTATCCAAAAAGGCAAAATATTTTCAAACAAATCTTTCTTTACGCGTTTAACATAAATTTTAATATCCATAACTTAGATAACCCCTTTTTAAACATCTCTTTAGAGCGGCATAACCTTATAAAAGACCCTGTTCGGCAAAACTGAAATATGCGTTTCCCGCGCAAATCATATGATCAATTACATTTATTGAAATTGTTTTAAGAGCGTCGCATATTTTTCTTGTTACCTCAATGTCCGCATTTGAAGGCTTTAGGCTCCCTCCGGGATGGTTATGCGCAAGAATTACGCTGCTGGCCTTATACCTTAATGCTGTTTCAACAATTATTCTCGGATATACCGGAGCCTCGTTTATTGTGCCTTCATGAACAAGCGCAGTATAATTGATTTTGTTTTGAGAATTCAGGCAAATAACATAGAATGCTTCATAATTTTTCCCAATGAATAGTGAAATAACATAATTTCCGGCTTTTACAGAACTATCAAGAACCGGCTTTTTGCCTTGTTTTATCAACATATATTTCCTCGCGAGCTGAGGTACCATGGAAAGAAATATGGCAGTATTCGGCGTCACACCGCCCTTCTGCATTAAGTCTTCGGGTGATGCATCAAACAGGCTTTCTAATGTACCGTATTTGTTCAAAAGCCGATGAGCCATTTCATTGGTATCTCTGCGAGGGATTGTATAAAATAGAAGCATCTCCAACACCTGATGATCCTCAAACGCATTTAACCCTTCTTTTAAAAACCGTTGTTTCAATTTTTCCCTATGCCCTTCATGCACTTTTTTTTCCATGACTATATCTCCCGAAAAATTTTCATTTTTCTTGTTTTTCAATTAAGAGGGATTCGTATATCTTTTTGTCGAGCGATTGTGAAAACAGATTCCACGGATAGTAATCAGGAGGTTCGCTCGTTATTCTGACAATCTCATTTTTAACAGGATGTTTAAATTCCAGAATATGTGACCATAAGCTGAGGGTGTTTGAATAACCGGAATCCTCACCGCCGCCGTACTTTTTATCACCTAAAATCGGATATCCAAGATTCGATAATTGCACTCTTATCTGATGGGGCCTTCCTGTTTCCAGGCAAACCATCATTAGTGATAACTTGTCCGCGTTTTCGGCAACGGAGTACCGCAGTACTGCCTTCCTGCTTTTTGG
>JAAYBO010000232.1 GCA_012730095.1 Clostridiaceae bacterium | reverse complement strand
GTGAACAGACCCTTTATCTTCCTACTTACGGTACGTGTATAGTTCATGATCTGTCTGAAATAAAGTATATAAACTATAACCACCCGGAACAGCCGACAGAAACATTCCGGCTGCCCGATTACCTGATCGGAGAATGCTGCTACTGGTACGGCAGCATTTATACTTCACTGTACAGGAGAAATGAAAACGGAGAAAAAATACAGGGCGATTCCGTTTATGAATTCAATATGATAAAAAATATGAGTTTTTACCGTGAAGGGGATTCGATATTCCCAGCGAGATCAACGTTTAAGGAATTACTGTATAAAGGCGTTACCTCGCTTGGAGACGGGGAAATTTACTTACTTGAACAAAGCCGGGAAGTATACGACGGATCGGAAACACATAAGGTCACATATACGATAGTGTATGCGTGGATTCCCATAATCGGAAGCTCCGACGCATACCAGCTTTTCTGTGAGCTTCCGCCTGAAGAAGACTATAGGGATTACTTATATATGTTTAACTCTTTATTAAATATCTCGCTAAAGTAACTCATTTTATCCTCTAATGGTGAGGTTTACATATTTTACAAAATGAATAAGGCAATTTTTATATTGACAAAAATATGAAGTGTATGTTATTCTTAGTGAAACCGATGATGTGGAGATAACGTCAAAAAATGCGCCGTACAGAGAGCGGGCCGTATGCTGAGAGGCCTGTGGAAAAGCAGTTTGGCAAATGGACCACAGAGGGCGAGGTGAAAGGCTTATACCTTAAGCTGAGTATCCGAGACGTTAGTCAGCGTTAATGGCAGAAAATGTGATGGCATTTTCGTTTGAGTGGATCATTTTTGATCAATAAAGGTGGTACCGCAGACTTACACAGTCTGTCCTTTAACAGGGCAGGCTGTTTTTGTTTGTCGAATAATCCATTTTACTGATCATACTTTCCTGCTTGTCTAACAGTATGCTCAACCGAATAAAGCCAAAGTAATTTTTATGCGGTAAAACCGCAGGAAAGGAGATTATTATGGAAACCACACAAACTATGCAAAAGAGAGAACTGAAAACAACAGAAAAGAAGGGGATAACTGTCCGGGATTTTATCCTTATAGGTGTGCTGCTTGCAGCAGGAGCCGTACTGAAATATTTTGTAGGCTCGGTCATCAACATCGGAGGAGTAAAACCGAATTTTATCATTGCGATGTACTGCCTTGGAATTCTGTTGATTAAACCAAAGCTTTATGAAGGTGCAGCTATAGGTATACTGGCGGGAGCCGTATGCCAGTTTTTCCCGGGAACACCGTACCTGAATTTTTTGTCCGAATTAGCGGGGGCCATTGTGATGACATTGATGATCCGGCTTGTTATTAATATTGGCAAAATGAACCTGACGCCTGCCATTGCTACTTTTGTCAGTACGGTTGTCAGCGGTGCGTTATTTGTTTCCTTTTTGATAATTTTCCTGAACGCTTCCGCGTCAACGTTAGTGGCATATATACCGATTGTTCTTGGTACGGCGGTGATTAACACAGTCATTGTCCAGGTATTGTATGTACCTTTAAAGCTCGCGTTAAAACAGGAGTAACAAAATCGGAGTGCTGAGATGATACACATTGAGAATCTTTCATTCAAATATAAAAATGGCAGGAAACCGGCTCTTGACAACATCAGCCTAACGATTCATGAAGGGGACTTTCTTGGGATTATTGGCGGGAGCGGTGCGGGAAAAACAACCTTGTCCTATGCGATCAATGGGGTGATCCCGCACCACTTTCCCGGCGATTTTTACGGCAGTGTCAAAGTTGAAAATACAGATACATTTGACACGACACCCGGCAGCCTGTCCCTGAAAATCGGGAGTGTACTGCAGGATATTGACAGCCAGATGGTTTCATTCGTTGTTGAAGATGAAATTCTTTACGGCCTTGAAAATTTTTCAATCCCCGGAGATGAAATTGAAGAGAGGTTGTTATCGGCACTCGAAGCAGTAGGCATACTGCCGCTTAGATATAGAACCATTGATTCACTAAGCGGCGGCCAAAAACAAAAGGTTGCGATTGCGGCGATTATCGCATTGCGTCCGAAGGTTCTTATCCTTGATGAACCAACAAGCGAGCTTGACCCGAAAAGCTCTGAACAGATATTTGAGCTTCTGAAGAGGCTGAATGAAAAATACGGGATCACAATTGTGGTCATTGAGCAAAAGATAATGCTGCTGAGTGAATATGTAGAAAAACTGGCGGTTATGAATAAGGGCAGAATAATTTTTAGCGGGAACGTACGTGACGTCCTCGGGCACAGCAGTGAACTGGAGGAAATCGGGATTCACTGCCCCCGTGTCGTCAGCCTGTCAAACAGTCTAAGAGACAGAGGCGCGGATGTCGGCGGCGTATGGATTAATCTTGATGAGGCCGAAGCGGGTATTAGGAGAATGATTTATGATTAACTTACAGAATGTATCTTTTTCATACAATAATGAAAAAGTGTTGTCGAACATATCGTTTCATATAGAGAAAGGCGGGTTTACAGCCATCATCGGATCGAACGGCGCTGGGAAATCAACCCTGTGCAGGATCATGAACGGATTAATAAAGCCATCGTCCGGAACTGTTACAGTAAATGGGATGGATACGCGAACGACAAAATCAAGTATCCTTGCCAGGCATATTGGTTTCCTGTTTCAAAATCCGGACAGGCAGATCTGTAAAAACACAGTAGGGGAAGAAATACGGTTTAGCCTTGATATTGCGTTTACAGATAAGAATATGATAGAAAAGCGGCTTATTGAGACACTCTCACTGTTTGATTTCGATGCGGACAGCAATCCTTTCCATTTAAGCCGCGGAGAAAGGCAGCAGGTGGCTCTTGCTTCAATTATTGCCGCAGAACCTGAAATCCTTATTCTGGAC
>JAAYBO010000231.1 GCA_012730095.1 Clostridiaceae bacterium | reverse complement strand
CTGTTAGACCAGATAAGCGTTGTAAGGGAAGGGATGATTTCGTCAAAGCACGGTGGTGTAAACGCAATGCATGATGTTACCGAGGGCGGAGTACTCGGAGCCGTATGGGAAATGTGCGACGCTTCAGGATGCGGAGCGGAAATTGTTAAAAGCAATATCCCGGTGCTTTCGGAAACGGATAAAATATGCGGCTATTTCAATATCAATCCTTTAAAACTGATTTCAAGCGGCTGCATGCTGATTTCGGCAAGCTGCGGTCCTTCTCTTGTCAAAAGGCTTTTAAGCGAAGGAATACAGGCATCAATTATCGGTAAAATGACTGAAAAAGAGAGCCGGATAATGCTGACAGAATCCGGGTGTGTAATAATCCAGCCTCCAAAATCCGATGAATTATACAGAGCTAAAAAAAGGTTTTGACTTCTATTAAAATTTGCTAAAAATCGGGGGTTAAACCAAAAGTGATTGATTTTGTGCAAATAACTGTAATTTTATTGATATTTATAACGGGCCTTGTGCTTGGTTCTTTTTTCAATGTTGTAATATGCCGCGTTCCTGAAAAAAAATCGATTGTTAAACCCCGCTCGTCCTGTCCTTCCTGCGGTGCGGTTCTAATGCCGATAGATCTCATACCGGTGTTAAGTTTTTTACTGCAAAAAGGCAAATGCAGATACTGCAAAAGCCCGATTTCTCCGCAGTATCTGCTTGTTGAGCTTGCAGCAGGGTTAATGTTTACTGCCATTTATCTAAAATACGGCATCTCGCCAGAGTTCTTTTTCGCTGGTTACCTTATGTCAATACTCCTTATTGTTTTCTTTATCGATTTAAAGCACATGATTATTCCAGACGGTTTGGTTCTTGTCGGCATTGCCGGAGGTCTGGCATTTTTTGCGGTGAGATTCTTTTATAATGATTCAATTCTGGACGGCGAAAAGTGGTATTCACCTCTTATAGGCATAGCGTCGGTTTCAGGTTTTCTGCTGCTGATCGCTGTAATCGGCATGGTTATATACGGACAAGACGCGATGGGAATGGGTGATGTTAAGATTTTTATTCCAATAGCGCTGTTTCTTGGGTTCAAGCTATCGGTACTCACTCTTTTTCTAACCATTTTTATAGGCGGATTAACCGGCTTAGTCCTTATCATCACCAAACTGAAAAAGCGTAAAAGCCAAATTCCGTTTGCGCCATTCATTGTTATTGGAACTTTTATTTCACTTTTGTTCGGCAATAACATTATTCAATGGTATCTCGGGATACTTTAAAACACATCATTTAATGCAGTCTTTTTCAATTATGTTACGCTGATTTATCAATTAAATAACATATCAAAACCGATCCCAAAATTTAATGAAATGATATTCGTATATATCTTATGATGGCATTTTACCGGTTTTTACTTTTCTGCGGAGGAGGGATGAAAGCATAAGTTTTTACGATATTCAACTGTAAATTTCCTGAAACAATAATTTAACAGTTTAACCAAATACTTTATATTACAGTACATACACTAATAACACGGAGATTTGACATTTGAGAACCGGCAAAAAAATGATAGCTTGAATCCAAGAACAATTTAGGAGGTTTACCATGAAAAGGCTACGAATTCTATCCATGCTGATTGTTATCTGTCTTGCTGCGGGGTTTATACCGATAGCATCTGTGGCAGAAACTTCACATTCAATGTTAAGCGGCGTTTTGTCGCTTCCTGATGGTGATAAAGCGCCGTCGGGCGGCGTAAAAATAACACTTAACGTTTATACCGATAACGCGACGGCATCAAACAAAAACGATGATGTTGCATTTACCCGTACGCTAACAATACCAAAAGGCGAGAAATCTTTAAACTATAGTTTGATGGTTCCTAAAAGCACAAATAAAGCCGCGCGTTTCAGTATTTCGTATACCGTTGAAAACGGATACGCGCCATTTGGCTATTACTCGTCAAAAGGCACAACTGCGATTAAAGCAGAACAAACACTAATAGAACTTAACAGCGGTGACAAGAACGGCATTAATATCGAACTCCTTCCGGGAAAAACAATATCCGGGAAAATCATAATGGGAAATAAGAAAACCGCCCCTTCCGAAGATATGCTTTTTACCGTTACTGCGGTCCAGAATGGCACAAACACGAAATCAACAGATGATGATGTAATAATATCAAAGGAAGTAAAAGTACAAAAAGGCAAAACAGAGGCCGCCTATGTTTTAACAGTGCCCCTTAACAAAGCCGGAAGCGGCTATAAAGTTTACTACACTTATAAAGACGGAACATATAACGAAACAGGTTATTACAATAAAAACGGAACAACCAGGAATGAAGGCCGGGTAACACTTATAGACGTGGGCAATACGGTTACCGAAATAAACCTTACAACACTTCCGTTTACGAATATAAGCGGGAAGGTTATTCTTCCGGACAATGATAAAGCCCCGAAAGACGGGATTGACGTTGAGGTTAAAGCATATAATAATGGTTCATTAACCAGCAGCTCAGATGATTTTTATATCGTAAGAACAGTAAAGATAGCGAAGGACGCTTCTTCAAAATCCTATACAATGACAGTACCGGTAAAGGGTACGGGTTATACAATTTCATACGAGGTCGATAAAAAAACCGGCTACGTTACTACAGGATACTACAACAAAAACGGGACACAATCATCAAAAAGCAGGGCTGCCGTTGTTGACGCTGAAGAAAACGCCGTATCCGGTATAAACTTAACCCTGCTTCAAACCGCAAAACCTTCACCAACGCCGACACCAAAACCGAAACCGACACCGAAACCTAAACCGAACCCGGACGATAAATTTGATATTAACGGTGATGGCAGCATCGACGTATTTGATTTACTCGAGCTCGCGCGGGCAATAGTCAGACAGTACGATAAGGACGACTACTGGGAAAACTTAAGGAAAAACAAGAAATGGGGAGACCTTAAGGAAAAAGATCTTGAAATAATAAAGGAAGCATTCAAGCCCTTTGACAACAACAGATATAAAATGAAGTGGTTCAATAATATAAACCAGTGGTTTAAAAACTGGAACAATAATTTTAACTGGAACCGGAACTGGCAGGACTGCTATAACTGGTATGATAAGGACGACTGGGACGATTTCGACTGGGATGATTGGTATAAATGGTATAAAGACAACGGAAATTCGAATAAAAACAAGAATAAAAAGTAAATACGCATCGCATAGATAAATTCATATCCGAATAACAGGTTAAAAGGACTGTCTGAAAAGACAGTCCTGTTTTCAATTACCGGAAATTTCGGAAATATAGTTTACGAAAACAACCTGATTTTCCACAAAAAATAGATATTTAACAAATTATTCCGATTTCTTTATGAAATTTATTGCATATAATAAAAATTAATGTTAATATAATTTTGCACTGATTTTCTAAAAAATTGTTCTAAAGCAAGAAATAGTGTTATAATTTTGATTGAGATTATATAAAAAAACCGGTTGTGCATTTAAAGCTGGTTGCTTTTGCTCAGAAGGAGAAATAATAATGTTCGCAGAAAAAGGTGGATGCCATGTTCCCTCTGATAAATTAAGCCTTTTTACATTAGGCCGTTTTGAAATTTATCAGAGCGAGAGGGGTTCCTACACAGCCTCGGCAAGAACGACAAAACTATGGGATCTTTTTAAATACCTTTTCGTACATAAAGGTAAAGGAATTGCGCCGGAAATTATACTTGAAAACCTGTATCCCGATGAAGTCTATGAAAACCCTAAAAACACTTTGCAGAATATTGTTTATCGCTTAAGGAAATTATTTAAAGAAGACGAATTTTTCAATGGCTACGATTGCGGCGTTCTTTTTTTCAACGGCTGCTATTCATTATCCCTTCCCGATAACGTTTTTATTGATGCCGAAATATTTGAAGATTATGTTAAAAAGGCTGAGTCTTGTAAAAATGATAATATTGAAAACGCGATAGAATGTTATGAAAAGGCAATAGAATTATATGGCGGCGATTATTTCCCCGAATTGCTCTACGAAGACTGGATCATTCCAAAACGCAATTATTACCGCAGAATTTATATGCAATCACTGCTGAACCTGTTCGAGCTGTACAAGCAAAAAGAAGAGTACAGGAAGAGTGTTGATGTTTTTGAAAAAGCGATACAGATTGAGCCGTATGAAGAGGAATTACATATTTGCTTTATTGAGAGCCTGATTGAAACGGGTAAAATGAAAGAGGCTCAAAAGCATTACGAGTACATAACCGGTATTTTATATAAACAGTTCGGTATTAAGCCAACCATTGAAATGCAAAAAATATACCGGCTGCTGAAAAAAAAACAATTAGCAAATGAGAGCATTGAACAATATCTTGAAAGTGATGATCCCTGCGGTGCGTTTTACTGCGACATTAATGTTTTTCGGTCGATATTGCTTTTGGAAAAAAGGCGAAGCGAAAGGACAGGGGAGCCTTTATTCCCTGTTTCTGTGGGAATAGATGGCAAAAACACCAAAAACGTGATTGAAAGCTTTCGTGAAACGTTAATAAATTGTCTTCGTAAAGGTGATG
>JAAYBO010000230.1 GCA_012730095.1 Clostridiaceae bacterium | reverse complement strand
ATTTTTAATGGTTTTTCAATACCTTCCAACGCTTTTTCCACCTGTTCGGCAACAGAAACCAAATTGATCCTTGTACGCCCGCAGGTCGGGCATGAAATGAATTCGGGACCATACCGGTATAAACCGAGCGATTTCAGTATTTCTTTTCCCGCTCTTACTTCCTCGGACGGATCCGCTGTTAATGACACCCTGATAGTATCTCCTATGCCCCTTGACAGCAAAGCTCCTATTCCGACAGCGGATTTTATCGTTCCGCGGTATGGTGTTCCCGCCTCGGTAACTCCGATATGCAGCGGGTATTCCGTTTTTTCCGAAATTAGTTCGTATGCGGCTATCATCAGCGGGACGTTTGACGATTTAATTGATACCACTATATCGTAAAAACCGATATCCTCAAGAATCCCGATATGATTTTCCGCGCTTTCCACCAGAGCTTCCGGCGTTATCCCGCCGTATTTCTCAGCGATCCGCTTTTCGAGCGATCCCGCGTTAACTCCAACCCGGATGGGAATTCCTCTTTCATTTGCACAGGACACAACACTCTTAACTCTTTCAGCCGATCCGATATTGCCGGGGTTTATGCGTATCTTATCTGCGCCCATCTCGATTGCCTTTATTGCTAATCTATAATCAAAGTGAATATCGGCGACAAGCGGAATCGATATGCTTTTTTTTATTTCTTTAATCGACAATGCCGCATCAATGTTTGGAACCGCGACCCTGACAATATCACATCCCTCTTTTTCAAGCGCATGGATTTGCGATATCGTCGCTTTTGTATCCCTTGTATTTGTATTTGTCATCGATTGAACAGAAATTGGAGCGTCTCCTCCAATATAAAGATTGCCAACCTTAACTTTTCTTGTATTTCTATTTTTCCGCCGGCTACTATCATTCATCTTTACTCACCTTCATTGCAACTTTTCAGACATTCCCACTTAAACTATTATACTCGAACTTATTGTACAATATCGGAAACAAAGAGCTTCATTTGCAATTCACACAGGGTAAACAGCGGATGGTTAACGGGTCGAGGCATTGTTGCTGCGGTAATAATGTTCATCTTTTACCTTGTTATAAGCCTTGGAATATCATTGACAAGGGTTGCTATCAACAGCATTATGAGAAGGAAAAACCCAACCATTGAAATCCATGCTTCTTTTTCAGGGTCGAGAGGTTTTCTGCGAATTTTTTCGATCAATATTAACACAAGCTTCCCGCCATCTAACGCAGGAAACGGCATCAAGTTCATTACTCCAAGGTTTAGGCTTAAAAACGCCGTTATCTGCAGCAGATACATGAGCTTCTCGCTAAAACCCGTCCCCATTTCCACAACATCTCCTATATACGCCACAATTCCAACCGGTCCCGAAACATCACGGAAAGTAGCTTTACCTGTAAACAGCCATCCTATTGTATAAAAAACAGAACGCATTGTTGATATCGAGTTGTTAAGGCCGCTTGATATTGAACCGAAAAAATCTCCTTTTTTGTATTCAAACCATACACCAAGGTCGTAATACGTTTGAGAAGCATATGGGACTAGATCATGTATCTCTATAACATCGCCGTTTCTCTCGATCGTAATATCCACGGGCTTTTCCTTGCTTTTCTGAAGATATTCAGACAAATCGCTTCTTTCGAATATTTCCACATCATCTATCTTTTTAAGAATATCTCCCGGTATCAAGCCGGCCATTTCGGCAGGAGACCCTTTCTCCACCCTTTGTATGACATTGCTGCCTTTCCCTTCGGAATTCTCAACAACAATACCTATAAGATATAACGGTATTGTTTTTTTCGGGGTTACCAATGTGCGTCTGATTCCTTTTTCACCTATACGCCGGTATGCTATTTCCGTAGGTTCTCCTTCAGAAACATACAGCAGCACTAATAAATCGTTCGGATGGAAAATATGCTTACCGTCAAACGATATTATTTTGTCTCCTTCTTTTATTCCCGCATCCGATAAGGGTGAACCGTCATTTAGTTTTGTGATCACACGTGTGTTATACCCCATTGAAAAAGAGATGATTGTCATTATTATTATCGCAATTAAAATATTCATTACAGCACCGGCAGCAACAATAACAGCTCTTTTCCACGCGGGTTTGTTGCTAAAGGCACGCTCATCCGAAGAAGCCTCTTCTTCGCCTTCCATTTTTACAAATCCACCCATTGGTATTGCCCTAATCGAATACTTCGTTTCTCCTCTTTGCCATGAATAAAGTTTGGGCCCCATGAAAATTGAAAATTCTTGAACTTTAACACCGGCTTTTCTGGCGGCAATAAAATGGCCCAGTTCATGTATAAGGATTAAAAAACTTAACGCTATAACAGCTAATATTATGTTCATATGAATACCTACTCCTATTTTGACTTTAATCTCCATTTACCTGCAAATGACATTTTATTATTTACAGTGATGGACGGACATCAGTATATTTATACTATATATATTATACGAACAGTTATGTACTCCGCTCAACAAAATGTACTTTTTAATGTTTGCGCAGAGAATATAATCGCATTACTTCTTCCCTTGCCCATCTGTCAACATCTATTATATCATCCAATGACGGATCTACAATTACTTTATGATTATCCATAACATTTTCTATTATGTCCATAATATCCATGAACTTAATTTGACCTTGCAGAAACAATGAAACAGCGACTTCGTTTGCCGCGTTCATCGCCGAAGGCATGCTTCCTCCGATTTCTGCCGCCTTATACGCAAAGCTCAAACATCTAAAAACTTTTATATCGGGTTTCTCAAACGTAAAAGTATTTATTTTACAAAAATCTACTCTCTCAATATTATTTTTAACGCGGCACGGCCATGTAAGCGCATACTGTATAGGGATTCTCATATCCGGAACCCCCATTTGTGCTATAATTGACCCGTCGACATATGATACCATTGAATGTATTATGCTCTGGGGGTGAATTAAAACCTCAATTCCGGGCAAATCAATATCGAATAACCATTTTGCTTCAATAACTTCAAGGCCTTTATTCATCATTGTAGCCGAATCTATCGTAATCTTGCTTCCCATAGTCCAGTTCGGATGCTTCAATGCCTGTTCAATAGTAACCTCCTTAAGCTGTTCGGATGTAAACCCGCGAAACGGACCGCCTGAAGCAGTCAGTATCAATTTTTCAATATCCTGCTTCCTATTGCCGGACATGCTTTGAAATAAAGCGGAATGCTCACTGTCAACGGGCATTATTCTTATGTTTCGGGATTTTGCGGCCTCCATTACAAGCCGGCCTGCAGTAACAAGCGTTTCTTTATTTGCAAGAGCAATATTTTTGCCTGATTCAATGGCTTTTATCGTCGGAATAAGGCCAGCAATACCTACAACTGAAGTCAAAACGGTATCCGCTCCGGGAAATTCGGCAAGCTCAATTATTCCTTCCAATCCATATACCACTTTTATCGGAGTGTCGCTTAAACGCTGTTTTAAATCACTGCCTTTTTCAGGATCCATTACAGCGACGATTAATGGATTGTATTTTCTTGCCTGTTTTTCGAGGACCGATATATTGCTGCCTGCAGCAAGACCAACAACACGAATATTTAAGCGTTCACAAACATCCAGCGCCTGACTTCCTATTGAACCTGTCGATCCGATAATAATTAATGCTTTTGCCATATATTATCTCCATAAATAACCTGATGATAAATTATTGTATCTTGCTCTGATTAAAGAGCAAAAAAGCTTTATATAAAAAATTGCAGATAAAAATAAATAGCCGGGGCAACAAACAGCAGGCTGTCGATTCTATCTAACAGTCCGCCGTGTCCAGGCATAATATGCCCGAAATCTTTGATCCCTACGCTTCTTTTTATTGCTGAAGCGGCCCAATCACCAAGCTGTGCGATCACACCGCATATAAGCCCTATTAATATGTAATGGAAGTGTGGTATGTTTATCCCTGCGTAAAGGTTGGCATAAAAATATCCAAAAGCCGTCGTGCAAACGATGCTTCCAATAACCCCTCCTATCGCTCCCGCAACCGTTTTATTCGGGCTTATCTTGGGCAGCAGTTTCCTTTTACCGAATAGTTTTCCTGTAAAATACGCAAATATATCGGTTGAGAATGTCCCCACAAAAATGATCCATACCAGTTCAAACCCGTTATCCATACACCTTACAAGGAATACAAATGATAAAAGGAATGGAACATAAATAATACCTAAAAGTGTTACGGCAATATCATCAAGAGTAAATTGTCTTTTGTTAAAAATTAACTGCATCATTAAATAGAAAATTACAATATAAATAATTAAAAAGACGATATTTCTCTGAAAAAGTGTCCTTGACAATGCTCCTAATGTCGTTTCTATCAAGTCTGATGCAAATGAATGGGAAATAATATACAGCAAAAACATCACACAGGAAAAAAAGCCTACTATCCTTACTGGATAATACTCTACCTTTCTTACGGATTGATAAAACTCATACAGAGCGACTATCGACACTGCGAATACGGTAATTCCCATTACAAAGGGCGGCTGAATCATTATGAATATCAACGCAATAGCGGCAAGCACTGCACTTATTATTCTTTTTTTCATTAAGTCCTCCAATTAGTCGGGGATTTGTAAAATGCTCATTTCACCCCACCGAACCGGCGGCTTCGGTTCTGATAGTCCAATATAGCGTCATGAAAATGCTTCTTTTTAAAATCCGGCCAAAGTACAGGTGAATAATAAAACTCGGTATAGGCACACTGCCAGATAAGGAAATTGCTCAGCCTCATCTCCCCACTTGTTCTTATCAATAAATCGGGCTCAGGTATTTCTTCGGTCAGAAGCCTTTTTTGAAGCTCATCTTCGGTAATCATTCTCTTTTCGATTACCCCTTTTTCAATATCGTCAACCATTTTTTTTACGGCTTGAATGATATCCTGCCTTCCTCCGTAGTTTAAAGCAATTATCAGATTCATTCGTTTTTTGTCTACAGTTTTTTGTTCAACTTTTTGTATTTGTTGAATAATTTCGTCAGAAAGGCCTTCCCTGCTTCCAATAATCCGCACTCGCACATCTTTATCGCTTGTTTCATTTTCAGCGTTTTTCAGATACTCAAGGTAAAGGCGCATTAATTCGTCTACTTCTTCTTTAGGTCTGGACCAGTTTTCGCTTGAAAATGCAAACACAGTAAGATACTTAACCCCAATATCATAAGCTTCTTCTACAATTTCCCTGACAGCTTTTGCTCCTTCGCGGTGGCCTACACTTCTTGACAGCCTGCGTTTTTCAGCCCATCTGCCGTTTCCGTCCATAATAATCGCAATATGAACGGGTATTTTATTCAAATCCAACGTTCTTTTCTTTTTTGAAACAGCCATACTATCTCCCTGAATGCTTTTTTTGCATCCTCTTATTTAAGGTAAAAAATTTCTTTTATAGTATATCAAAAAATAAATGGGCGGTCTATGAAAAAAAAGGCCCGCCGCATTAAATGCCTGTAAATCAACTCATGGAGAGTTCATTCCGCTGAAAAACCCAAATGGTAAAAAACCAAGGTTATTTTATTCATACGGTAAATGTATATGCTTCGTTTGCCAGTGTAATTTTATCTCCATTTTTTATTATTGTTTCGGTATTGCAAACAATCCTTTCACCATTTACAAACGTACCGTTTACGGAATTTAAGTCTATTATGTAAAACTGTTCATCTTTTTTTAATATCTCTGCGTGCATTTTCCCAACAGCGTTGTTATCTATAACATAATCTACACTTCCTGCAAGCCTCCCGACAAGTATTGAGCTTTTATCAATGATTATTCTTTCAGCCGGATTTTTAAGACTTTGAAGATAAGGAACATTTGCAGTCCTTCCTTGAAGAACCATTGTCCTGCAGGAGTCGGTATTCTTAATTTCTGAACCAAAGAATTCACCGGTTTTAACCTTTATCGGAT
>JAAYBO010000229.1 GCA_012730095.1 Clostridiaceae bacterium | reverse complement strand
TTGGTTTTACAGAATCAATAATTTCTCTTATAGAATCAACAATCAATGCATAGGTATCCTTTGAATAATTTTCCCTGCAAAAGCCGTCCCAGATTTCTCCTCTGCTTCCTGTTATGTTTACACAGCAATTTGCGCCTAACTCATCCGCCAGTTAAAGCTGGTTTTTGCAATACTCCATTGCGGTTTTCCGCTCATCATTATCTATCGAGAGAACATTTTTCCATGCACCGACCTCTCCAATCACCAGATCATGTGTCTTGAAGCATTGCAGGTAAGCCTGTTTCTCTTCCCTGCCTGCCCGGTAATCAATTGGTGCCAGAACTGCCCTGTATCCCAATTCATTTACTAGTTTATACCACTCTTCCGGATTACTGTATGGTTTTTCTATTCCTCCGCCGATTCTCATATCTATCTCTCCTTCAAATTCTTAACATACATTTGAATTACCAGCCATTTCTATGCCAGATTACTGCCGGGTCAATATTCTTTAAGTCACGGGAACAGGTTCTTGCCATTACTCCGGCCAATTCTTCAGTAATTTTAATAATCTGATCTCTAACTCCCTCTGAACCATTCATTTTTAACGGTTCCATAACAGCCCTGCCGACAGAAACCGCATCAGCACCCAGCGAAAGAGCCTTAAACACATCCATTCCGCTCATAATGCCGCAGTCAACGAATACAGGTATTTGGCGATTAATTACTTTTGCTATTCCGGGCAATATAAAAAGCGGAGGAACCGCATAGTTCATAATTCCATGATGATGAGAAACGACTATTCCTTTAGCCCCGGCTTCTAAAGCTTTATAGGCATCCTGCTCACTCAGAACGCCTTTTATTATAAACGGCAGTTTTGTGGATTTTATAAATTCCCTTAGTTCCGATAGGGATTTAGGTTTCATCTTCTCACCTAAAACAACATCATACTTGCCATCAGCTCCGAAGGCATGATCTACATCCATACCCAGGGCCAAAACCCCGCAGCGTTCCGCATGTTCAATTCTTTGTAAAATATAGTCATTATCGGCATACGGCTTAATTATACTTATCGTACGGGTACCGGCAGCTGTTATAGCTTCCAGTTCAGCTTCGTCACACATACCTGCCCAGTTAACCGCATTTGCTGCACGGGCACCCCTGGCCATCTCAACCATTCCATTTTCCCGTATATTGTTCAAATGTGACAGAGCTGCCATCATAACAGGCGTATCAAATGTCTCTCCATACAGTTCAAATTTTGTAGAAGGTATAACAGCGTCTATATGCCTCATTTCAACTAATAACGAGTCAAAATATTCTCTTGTAATTTGATTTGAATCCCATGATTTTCTGCTTTCCATAAATCTCTGATTTGACACCTCCCTGACGGTTCTTAAAACCGCAACTATCATAAGCATAACCGCGGATAAACATCAACCGCGGGAACCATCCCCTTGACACTATAACCACTTAATATATACCATGATATATCATTTTAATTCACTAGTCCATTTGATTGAAAAGAATAATTCCTCAAAGGAATGGAAGTGCAATATATAAAACAATATAATAAAACCCGCAATTTTTATCAATCGTTCATTTCCTTTATATGTTATTCTTAAAAATGGAGGATGATTATGGATTATAAAACCCATATTATGCGGGCGATAAATTATATTGAAAACAATCTTAAAAATAATATTAAGCTCTCTGATTGTGCTCGTGTGTCCGGTTATTCAGATTACCATTTTATCCGTGTATTCAAGGAAGCAACCGGTTTTACACCAGCTGATTATATGAGAAAACGAAGGCTGACCGAAATTATCAAGCGCATGCGACAGGATGTACCGATTTCTGAAACCGCTTTTGAATACGGCTTTAATTCAAAGGAGAACTTCACCAGAGCGTTTATATCAGAGCATCATATATTGCCGACCGAATATAAGAAAGCATTGAACAGTCTGAAACTTTATGAAGCAATAAGTTTTGCAATCCAGCCTTTTGAAGTGTTGCCGGAACTTACATATCTTAAAACTTTTGACGTGATAGCTTATATGAGTGATGAAGCCTGTCCGCCTAATTTCTGGAACAAATACAACAGCCGAAAATGGTCTAAAAAGCTGTCCGGCGGAAAGGTTTGCGAAGATTATGGTATAAGTGCATGGAACGAAAGCGAAAATAAGCTTGACTATTTTATCGGCATACGGAAAAACAATGTACTCGGAAATACCGACGGTACGGTAGAACTTTCGATACCGGGCGGCTTATACGCTGTCTTCACGACTCCCAGGACCTCACACTATGATTTTGTGAATACCATTCATCGCACATGGGACTATATAAACAACAAATGGCTGCAAAACAGCGGTTACAGACGCAAAAGCGGCTATGAGTTTGAATTATATGTCGAAGAATCTCGCACTTACAGCGAGAAAATATATATACCATTGGAGGGATAATGATGAAAAAGCAGCTTAACAATTCCTGGAACGGCATACCGGACGCAACGGGATACCTGTTTTCTTTCGCGAAATCATTGGCCTGTGCGGTAAAAAACAGCCCGTGGTCCGAATATACGGAAGATATTGTTGCAACCAGCGGTTTTGCTTTCCGGATGTGGGTCAGTAAAGATCTATGCCCGTCAGCAACCAGCATTTGGGACTTTAGCAATCAAAAAAGATGGGTGGAAAACGGCGGCCTGATCTGCGATTATGTCGGGCGTTATTGGGACCAGGAACATATTGAAGAAGAAAAAAGGCTCGAAGCAATAAAGATTATCAAGGCTTCAATCGACAGAGGTATTCCTGCTGTATCATGGGATATCGGTGTACCGGAATGGGGTCTTATCACCGGCTATGACGATGCCAGTCAGATGTTTTACATATTACCAATCAACACAGAAAAGTCTGATCCTGCGATTAATATGCCCTATGATGCTTTGGGCAAACGCGAAATACCGATACTTTCGGTTCTGACCATAACGGGCGGTTCTGATAAAGCAAAGGAAGATATTCTGCGTGATACAATGAAACTTGCGGTACACCACCTGAAAGGCAAAGAATGGTGTGAAAACGCAAAAGGGCTTGATGCTTATCCTGCTTTAATCAGGATATTTGAAGACAATCCCGATATCTCTGCGTCGTGGAACGCCGAATATTTTCTCGGAACTTATGGCGCATTGAAAGAATACGCCTATAAATATTTTGAAAAAGCCGGAAGAACTGAGTTGGCAGAGTTATACCGTAACGTTTTCCATGCCTGGATGGAAGCATTCAAAATTAAGACAAACGAGGACGCGACATTGCCTGAAACCAGAGCAAGGATTGCATCCTTATTAAAATCCACATATGAAAACGAAACTAAAGCGGTTCGGATAATGGAATCACTCGTTATATAGGCATGTCGCAAGAAACCCGGCGTATGGAATACATATCAACCATTCCCAAAATTGCGCTCTTTACGCGGTTCACCGGCAGCAAATAAGGCGCTTTAGACAAGGCGCCTTTCGTTTTATTTATACTCATCCTCCATTATTTTCAACCCTTCATGCATATCCTGTCCTAGAATCTCCTGAGTCTTGGCAAAATCAAACCTCGCATGAAGCCGATCATGTACCTCAAGAAAAGCTTTCTTTTTATATTTACTAATAAACATAGCTTGTACCTTTGCTGAAGCTGCTCCGTCATTACTTGGTACATAGAAACCCTTTGTACAGTCTTCCAGTTCCGGACATTCATAACATCCATCTATATTCTTCTCATTACAGCAGACCACGTTAGGGCATCTCCTGTCTTCATATAGTGTCGCAAAGGAGCAGGTATTATACTCCGTCCTGCAGGATCCGCACCATTCACCTAAGAAGCAGTGCTTGCAGGATAAACCGCAGTATGCAACAGGATCCACGCCCTTACGCGCCATTTGGCATAACTTATTCTTAATCCGCCGCATCGCATCAACATGCATGATCCAATGCCTGCTGAATGGCATTTTTATCAAGCCGCGGATATCTTTACTACACCAGTAATCGATAAGCCAGCGGGCATTATCATCCTGACTGACACAACCGGACTCTGCAAGCCTGTTCTTATCTGCATCCGAAAATCTTGTCTTCATCTGAGAATAATCCAGTTTTAAAAGAATTGAGTTAGTCGAATGCATAACTTCTTTTGCATATTCATATAAAGCCGTGATATTAAGTTTCTTTGAAAATTCTGCAATCTCTTGTCCCTGTAACTCATTGCCGGTTGTAATGATCGGCGAGCCGATTTTTTTCTGATAA
>JAAYBO010000228.1 GCA_012730095.1 Clostridiaceae bacterium | reverse complement strand
TCATTTGAATATCGTTTCCGTCAGGCTGCATAATTTCAATTTCGTCGCCTTTCAAAAGTCTGTTACGCTGTTCCACCACAGCAGCCTGCTCACGTTCATCATAAGACCTTACAACTCCTATAAATTCCCATTCTCTGATATAACTTGAAGTACGATAATTCTGGCTTTCAGGACCGGGTTTTCCAAAGTAAAATCCGGTTGTGAATCCGCGGTGGCTAACTTTTGAAACCTCTTCAAGCCATCTTGATTCTATTTCATATTCTTCAGGATTTTCACGCCACTTGTCAAGAGCCTTACGGTATGCCCTCACAATCGTAGCCACATAGAATACGCTTTTCATGCGCCCTTCTATTTTCAGGCTGTAAATACCTGCTTTCGCTAACTGCGGGATATGATCAATCATGCACAGATCCTTCGAATTAAATATAAATGTGCCCGTTTTATCCTCTTCGACAGGGAAATATTCACCGGGGCGGGTTTCTTCCGTCAAGTGATACTTCCAGCGGCAAGGATGCGCACAGTCACCGCGGTTTGCATCTCTTCCGCACATAAAATTACTTAATAGACACCTTCCGGAGTACGAAACACACATCGCTCCGTGAACAAACACTTCCAACTCCATTTCCGGAAGTATTTGATGCATAAATGCGAGCTCTGAAAGCGACATTTCCCTTGCAGCAACGATCCTGGATACCCCTTGCCGCTGCCAGAAACGGGCACTCATATAATTAGTTACGTTTGCCTGAGTGCTTATATGAATCGGCATATCAGGGCTTATTTCCCTGACCAATGACAAAATACCCGGATCTGATACGATTACAGCATCAGCGCCGAGAGCCGTTATCTCTTTTATATAATCTGCCATACCTGTAAAATCATCATTGTGAGGGATAACATTTACTGTAACATAGACTTTTTTTCCTCTGTCATGAGCAAATTCAATCCCTTCTTTCATCTGTCCGGGTGTGAAATTTCCGGCGCCCGCCCGGAGGCCGAAACGTTCTCCTGCAAGATATACCGCATCAGCCCCGTATATAAATGCCATTTTAAGTTTTTCAAGGTCTCCCGCGGGAGCAAGAAGTTCCATTTAAATATTCACACCTTCCTATAGCTGATTGCGATACCGTCACCAATCGGAACAACGCTTGTAATAAAGTTATCCATCGCAAAAAGTTCTTCGATGTATTCCCTGAGCCTGTTCGCTATTGTACGGTGCTTATGCTCAATACTCCCGTGCTTTGCGACCAGTCCTCCATACAATACGTTATCGGACAGCAAAATGCCGTTTACGTTAATTAATCTGATGCAGTGCGGAAGGAATTGCGGATATCGGCCTTTAGCCGCATCAACAAAGATTAAATCATACGGTTTTGTAAGGCACTGTAAAACATCAAGGGCTTCGCCGTTAATAATGTGTATAACCCCATCAAGGCCGGCCTTTTTAATATAGAACGCGGCTTTTGATGCCATATCGGCGTCTATTTCAATCGTATCTATGATACATTCGGAATTTAAAGCCTTTGCGATTATAATTGATGAATAGCCGATAGCGGTTCCTATTTCAAGGATTTTCCCAGGTTTTGAAATTGAGCATATCGTTTCAAGGAATCGTGCGGATTCGGGAACGACAATAGGAATATGCCTGCTTTCAGCATATTCCCTCATTTCAACAAGCAATGGATCATTATGTTTTATCAGGCCGGAAAGAAAAGCATTTATATAACGGTAATTAATTCTACTGTCCAATCAAAAACAGCTCCTAATTATAAACCGAACTAACCTACTTGAGCCCGTATTTTTTTTGATCTCTTTCATGCCCGGTAAAGGTTTCATTATATATAACAGTGCCGTCCGCAGGAGAAAAGAAGAAATAATAATCTGTATCCTCGGGGTAGAGGGCAGCTTCTATCGCGTCAACCCTTGGCGAGCAAATCGGCCCCGGCGGAAGTCCGCCGACTTTGTATGTGTTATATGGGCTATCTATTTCAAGGTCCTTAAACGTTACTATCTGGATACGCCCAAGACCGGCTAATATTCTCGCGTACTGGATCGTCGCGTCCGATTCAAGACGCGGAAAAGCCCGGCTGTTTAATCTGTTATGAAAAACGCTTGATATCTTTTTATAATCATCCAAATATTTTGCTTCCATTTCAATAATAGAAGCAAGTGTAACTACCTGATCGACAGTCATGCCGAGTTCTTCCGCTCTTTCATAATATTCCGGCTTAAATATCGAATCAAACTCCGAAAGCAACCTGTCTACAATCTCTTCTTCCTTCCAATCAAGTTCTATTTTATACGTGTCAGGGTATAAATATCCCTCCAGCGGGTATTTCCTGTCAGGAACATTCTCTAAAAATTTGTATTTTTTTATTTTTGTTTTGCAAAGAGATTCAAACCTGTCTCTATCAACAATATTTCTTTCGGTTAAATAATCCATAAGCTCACTGACGGTGAAACCTTCCGGAATGCGTACATCCTTTGTTGGTTCAGCCATTGGATTATTTGTTAACACCAGCATAAGGCCTTCATAGTTCAATTTCTTACTGACGATATGCTTTCCGGCTTTGTATTTCGTATCATATCCATTCAGCTTCGAAAGGAATCTATACAGCCACGGATACTCTACAAGGCCTTCCTTATACAAAATGGATAATATTTTGGTTTCTGTTGCACCCTCCGGAATTTCTATTTCAATCTGTTCTTCTTTCGGGATTTCAATTTTTCCGGTTGCCGCGTATTCAATTCCATATTTCGTAAGATAATCATATGAGACATATGCCGATGAAAAAAATAAGATCATGCATAATAAAACAAATATCAGAAAACGCAGAAACCATCTTTTTTTCTTTTTTCCCGTCCTTGCCATAAGCTCACCTTCCAGCAATAATGTTTCACAGCCGCAATTCGTCGAACCCCTGCTGCGCTTATGTTAATAGAACGAACCACATCCATAAAAACATGATTCATTATACCATTTCCTATGGTGTCAGTCAAAAATCAGTGCTACCCCTGAAACAGGAAACCTCTCCTCAATACCCTTGCGGCAGTATACATATTTTGCCCTGTTTTTATTTTTACTTCACTTGCGAACTTTAATAAATTCCCGATAGTTTTGTTATCCGGTATGCGGCTGCCATAGCGGACGCTGTAATATATGTCCGTCATATCGGTCATACTCATTTTCAAAAAATTATAACGCTCATCAACCCTGACGGCAAAATCCTTCGGGGTTTCCCCCTGCATAATCATACAGCCGGTATGCTTAAGAAGCGAGGCTATATAACGGTATATGAAAAGCACTGTTTTCTTTGGAGCCATTAAGCGGAGAACGGCTCGCCTTGCCAGTATGAACAACAGGTTAATAAGCGCGATTACCAGAATAACAGCGGCACTATATAATATTACCTTAACTGAACTTATGTCGTTTTGTTCGATATTATAGCCCTCTGTCCCATATCCTTGCCGTTCGTAGAATTCCATGTACTGTTCGGCATAAGATTCGTCGTACATCGCATATGGATCTTCCGAACTGTATGTGCTGCTGCTAAAGGGCACTAAATAATTCATTGCACCGACAAATGGCGGTGTCGGTTCAAAACTAACCCATCCCACGCCTTCAAGATACACTTCAACCCATGCGTGGGCATTTTGGTTGGTAACATGATAATACCCGTCATTATCAGCGGTTCCTGGCAGTACAAAACCCTCAACATATCTTGCGGGAATACCGGCAGCTCTTGTCATAATGCACATTGCGCTTGCATAATAAGAACAATAGCCTTGTTTCAATTCAAAAAGGAAATAATCAACAAAATCTTGCTCATCGGGTGTATATCCGGGTGTCAGCGTATAGCTGTAATTTTTTCTTAAATAACCCTCAATAGACTTAACCTTACCATAAACCGTATCGGCATCTGAAGTTAACGAACTGACAAGCTCAAAAACCCTTTCCGGCAAATTTTCAGGCAGCTGCGTGTAAAGCTCGTAAACTTCATCACGATGCCTTTTAAATTGCCGAAACAGATCAATTACGTCATTAACCTCCTGCCTTATAAGCTCGGCGTTTTCGGAATTCTCTGCTTCGAAGTCTCTTAAGTAGTCCAGATTTTTTTCAATAAATTCATAATACATCCCGGGGCTGCTGGCATGAAAGAAATTATCCAATTCTGTCATCCCATAGCAAGGCTGAATATAGCTGATTTCATACCTTGTGTTCCCGCCAAGTCTTCTATCCGCTTTTATTGTCCCGGTTAAATCCTCTTCAAGAGAATAACCTGCCGCCGTAAGCCCCGTAATTGGCAGAAATATTTTCAGCGGTGTAAAAATCGTCCTTGTACGTACATTCAAATGCCTGATCGTCAGTTTTCCTTCCGGAAAGAGCCTTTTTAGCTCATCCGGCATTTGTTTCTGTTTAAGAAAATTTAGGTATTGTTCAGGTTGATCAATGCTTTCGGATAAATTCAGCGTCTGAGTTTGAACCTGAATTGTTTGTAATTGTTCAGTTTCATCAATGCTTGCCGATAAATCTACGATATTGTCTCCATACATGATAATAGTACTACCAACAGCCGCTTTCCATCCATACTTAAGCTCTTCGTTATCATAAAACCTGTCTGTTAGGTACTCCTGTTTGTCTCTTTCCGTTTTCTCCCATCCCACACCCGTATATTTGTCATATACCGCTCCGCGCAAATAAACCCGCGCAGGTGCTTTTACGGTCATTACCGGAGTGTAGTCGGGCACCACCGGCCCGCCAAGGCGCGATGGATCTCCAAAACCTGTATTCGCAAGGGAAAAGTCATCATACCGGTCAACTGAATATTTATAATAAAGCTCCCAGTAAGTCGTGTTTATTTTATCTCTCACCCACGGCCATTGAATCGGCAGGGGATTTTTAGGAATAAATGACCCAAGCAAAATCAAAACCAAAACAATCGGGACAAAATAAACCGAAATGTCTCCGTGTTTTGTAAACGCTTCAACCTCACCCGTTTTTATTGAGTACAGCAGATAATTATGGCGTATGTATGCAATGATCGCCACTATTATGAAGATGAAAAAAGACAGTTTATCGACATATCGGATTAACCCCCACACCATCATAAAAAAAACAAGGCCGGGCACAATCAAAGGATAAAACCTGAAACGCCTTACAAGGAAGTAGTAAATCGGCATGGCCGCGATTACCGATAGCAATCCGGTTCCGTACATAAGTACGTAATAAGGAACGGTTTCGTCATAATAACCTGTGCCCACCTTGACTATCATCTTTACAAATTCTTCGGTATATGACAATAACGGCATTACCGAGCCAATGCCGCTCACTGCTATCCTGATTGCCATATAAATAATCCCAATAGCTATCGATGACAAAAAAACAATACGCCCGGCAAATGTATTCAGCAGGGAATAAAATACAAACGCTCCGACTGCAAACAAAAGCATATGCCATGAATAAACGGGAATATGCATCGGCATCAAGGACGCCTTAATTACCGCAAACAGATAGAATACGCCTATTAACCAACAGGATAAATAATTGCGGTACTTTTCGTTCATTGGCAATCTCCTTTCAAACCGCTTTTGTATCGGGCATATCATCGAATTCCTTCATATTTTCAAACATCTTAAAAACACGTATTCCTAACTCCGATAATTCCTCCGCGAGCGCCTTTTCCACTTCACACTTCATCTGATCTGATACATCGCAGTAAAAAAGCGATATGTCATGGCCATTCCCATGCATTTTAACAATACTGTCAAGGCAGCTTTCGTCAACTACCGGTGAAAAAACCATTACGCTTTGGCATTCAGGCATGCTCGCTATAAAATAGTCCATGACATCGTTGAATGATTCCTTCTGATCGAACGGTATAAACGCAAACAGCTCGTATAATTGATTGAAGGCGTTTATATCCGGATAGACAAGCGTCATCTGTTCTTTCCTGAAAAAACATATTTTCAGCACAATTCCCGCACTAAGAAACACCCTGGCCAGTGAAACCAAAACCTCAATTGTTCTGTCTTCAATTCTAAGGACATATTCCGCCTCCCCTAATATTTCCTCGAAATTGATTATTATCCAGAATTCTTTTTCAGAAGACGAATGTGTTTCTTTTGTCATAAATTTGTTATACTTCGAAGAAAGCTTCCAATGTATTTTTTTCAGACTGTCACCGTACATATAATCTCTTATATTGTCTATTTCGGAATGTCCCATATCTTTTTTCCGTGAAAGATATTCATTCTCTGAAATCCTGATAAAAGGGATGTTTTGCTCCTCAAGCGTCAAAATCCTGGGAAATACGCGTATAAATTTCGTTTCGCCCATAGCATATTTCAATTTGAACAGATTTAAAAAATCTCTTATTTCAATATACGATATGCCAATTTTATATCTCCCCCTGTACAGTATCGGTACACTGAAATGAAATTCACGATGGCTAAAAGGCTTCAGTACAAGATGTTCCGTTTTCATGCCGCTGATTAGCATCTGGCCTTCCATATGCATATACACTGTAAAATATGGAATGTTTAATGGCGTGACATTATGGATCTTCAATGTATAGTCCAATATTTCGCCTTTCCGGTATTCACGTTTGTCAAGTCTTTCGCTGAAGGTAAATGTGTTATATACAATAATTAGATAAATAAATGACACCACAGGCAAAAAAAGAGTGATATAAAAAAGAGTATATGGCAAAAATCCGCCATCAAATAATATATAAACAAATGCCAGAAAGAGAATAACCAAATAACGGATTCTGCTTTTTCTCATATATAACCTCCACCCAGATAAACGTTTTTATGGGTATGTACGGGTTCATTTCAAATTACACCGGTACTCTAATATTTGTTAACAGCTCTGACAAGACATTTTCGGCGGTAACTTTTCTTATACGTGCTTCCTGCTTCAAAATTATGCGGTGTGACAGAACAGGAATTATTAGGCTTTTAACATCATCCGGTATGACATAATCTCTTCCCATAAATAAAGCTAAAGACTGAGCCGCACGCATCAAATACAATGATGCTCTTGGGCTGCACCCCAAAAGCACGTGTTCTTCGCGGCGCGTTCTCTGTACAATTTCAACTATGTACTCACCGATTGACCGCTCCACATGAACCTTTTTTACCTGTTTTCTAAGCTCGGTAATTTGCTCGCCATCGGCAACAGCGTTTAGGTTCTCCAGCGGATTGTCCTGTCTGAACCGGAATAAGATATCCACCTCGTCATCTTTGTCCGGATACCCCATCGTTATTCTCATCAGAAACCTGTCTAACTGCGCTTCGGGCAGGGGATATGTCCCCATGTATTCCACAGGGTTCTGAGTCGCGATAACCATGAAAGGATCGGGTACAGAGTATGTAACGCCGTCGACCGTAACCTGTCTTTCTTCCATAACTTCCAGCATGCTGGCCTGGGTTTTTGGTGATGTACGGTTTATTTCATCGGCAAGAATGATATGGCTCATAACATTGCCTTTCCTGTATTCAAATTCGCAGGTCTTTGGGTTAAACATTGAAAAACCCGTTATGTCCGAAGGTAATATATCAGGTGTAAATTGAATTCTGTTAAATGACACGCCAATTGATCGCGCAAGCGAATACGCCATTGTTGTTTTACCTATCCCAGGAACATCCTCGATAAGCACATGCCCGCCTGCGGCAAGGCAAACAACCATTAACTTAGACGCCCCGCTCTGACCAACCATAACTTTTCCCATGTTATCAACAATACTTTGCATAATGGAACCGTTATCCATATCATCCTTCCTTTCGGTGAGAAATTAATATCTAACAGCTTACGATGCGTCGATATAATGCGGATTCAATTGAACAGTATTCAGTAAGCAATGAAAAATTTGAAAAATCAAACATTAAATTTTTAATAAACATTTTATCACAATAATTATAAAGGTAAATACCAGCAAAATTAACGAAAAAAGAGAATTATTTTTGGATTGTCTCCTTTTGCTCTCCAAGGCTGTTGACAATATCCTTAAAATGATTGCCTTTTTCCATGAAGTTTGAATACATGTCAAAGCTGGCACTTGCAGGAGACAAAAGCACAATACCTTTGGCGCCGGCTAACGATAACGCTTCCTTTACCGCGGCTTCCATTTTAAAAACCCGTATTATCGGCACAGGTTCAATACCAACCTCATCGGTGTATTTCCGGTATGCCTGTTCAATTTTCCGGGCGGTATCACCCATTAATACCAAAGCATTTACATGATCGTGCAAAACCTCTCCCATTTCGTCGTAGGATAGATTTTTGTCATAACCCCCGGCAATAAGTACGACCTTGCGGTTAAATGCTTTGAGGCTGGCAATTGTACGTGTCGGACTTGAACCAATTGAATTATTATAGAATGAAACTCCGTCTATTTCTCTGACAAATTCGATTCGGTGCTCGACACCCTCAAAGGTCTGTGCAACATACCTTATTGCATCAGTGCTTACTTCGGGGATAACCGCGGATATAGCTGCCATTATATTCTCAACATTATGCATTCCAGGCAGCTTTATTTTTTCTATTGGCAAAATATCAATCTCAGACGTATCCCTGTAAACAATATGGTTGTTTTTCAAAAAAGCTCCGCAGATTACTTCTTCCCTGCTGCTGAACAATACCGGCTTGCCCGGGACTTCGGACAGGAAACCTGCGGTTACCAAGTTGTCCGCGTTTAATACAATCCTTTCTGTTGGAGCTTGGTACCTGAATATGTTTTTTTTAGCACAAATATATTCTTCCATCGATAAATGAACATCAAGGTGGTTTGGCGTGATATTTGTTATAACTGCAACATGCGGGCTGTCATTCATAGTATGGAGCTGGAAGCTCGAAAGCTCAAGAACAACCCTGTCATCAGGTTTTATTAATTCTACTTTTTCAAATAAAGGAGTTCCGATGTTACCGCCCAGATAACAGTTATACCCTTGTTTTTCGAGCATATTGTATATCAATGAAGCAGTGGTCGTTTTACCGTCACTTCCTGTAACACCGTAAATTTTAGCGGGACAAAGCTTTATAAATATCTCTATTTCCGAAGTCAGTTCCGCTCCTTTTTCCAAAGCTCTGGCAATCTGCGGAAGATCAAACCGCATTCCCGGCGTTCTAAAAATAATATCGAAGCCTTTAAGGTTATCAAGGTAATTCTCGCCAAGCGAAAATTGTATCCCTTTTTCCTTATAATCCCGTAAAATATCGGAAAAGTCTTCTTCTTTCTTTTTGTCAAATACCGTAACAAACGCTCCCCAGTCCGTTAATGTCCCAGCTAATGGCCTGTTGCTGACACCGAATCCAAGAACCGCCACCTGTTTGCCCTTTATCTTTTTTTTATATGATTCCAACGCCAGGTTCAAAGCTTTTCCACCTTTCAGTCAACATACCTTTTTTTCATTCTTGCTTTCCTGATAATAAGCCCTACAAAAAATCTTACGCATAACAGGGCAACAATTATTATTGCCCTGGGATCTACCCTGTCGGCTAATTCCTTTAAAGAATTTACAACCTCTTTCAGGTTTTTATCTGGAGCATCAGCCATATAAAACACCTCCGTGTTTACTTTTTAACAGCCTTATAATCTAATATTACCATATTAATAAATACAGCGTAATCAAAGGTAAAAAATTTTTCTTTATTTTTAATATGTTAGGAGTACAAAATCTGACAGAAGCCATGTAGGCTGCTTACTTTATCTTGTCCCGGATTAGCAGTGGATTTCTATTTTTGTTTAAGTTGATTAAAAAGGTGTTCAATTATGCTGAAAACCCGCTAAATTAGCGGGTTTTCGGACAATTGTGGTGCGAAAGGCGGGATTTGAACCCGCACGTGCGTATTGCACACTAGATCCTGAATCTAGCGAGTCTGCCAATTCCACCACTTTCGCACGTTACTTTTGCGACAATGTTAATTATAAAGTGGAGGGATGAGTTTGTCAATAGAAAAAAGCCGGCAATACTCCATAAAAACTGTCGGATCATAGCACATAATAATGCGGTCACTCATCAACTGCGGGATAGCCAAAACGTCTGTACAGCCAATCAACACTCATTTCAAACCATTTAGCTGCAATTGGGTCCACATTGAAACTCCGACCACTGGCTGTATGATGCTTAGCAAGCGACATGCCATGTTTACCCTCCTGGAAAAGATGATATTCAAAGGGTATATGTTTCTCGG
Source organism: Clostridiaceae bacterium (assembly GCA_012730095.1). Lineage (GTDB taxonomy): Bacteria > Bacillota > Clostridia > DSM-8532 > DSM-8532 > DTU069. The sequence goes on along the minus strand of JAAYBO010000228.1, from coordinate 737 downwards.
CTAAGGCCATAGCCAATTTTGTCGTGTGAGTGACTTCTACCACATCGTCATCAAAGGTATGCCAAATAAACGCAGGAGGCGCGTCACTCTTAACCTGTAAATGAAGGCTTAACTTATCAACTTCTTCCTGCGTATAATTTTCTTTTCCCAACAAATTGCGTATAATGTAATCTTTGTCGACGTGTCCTGACTCCACTTTACCAAAATCAATAGCCGGATAGCACAAAACCATAGTATTTGGCCGTTCCTTACCCATAAGTCCTAACGCGCATGCAAGGTGGCCGCCTGCGGAAAAACCGCATACTGCAATTTTATCGGGATATACGTACCATTCATCGGAGTTGTCGCGGATCATTTTAAGCGCTTTTTCGGCTTCTGCCAAAGGCTGAAAACCATGAGCAAATTCGCCGATGGAGTAATACAACACAAATGTCTGAAACCCCTCCGCCGCATAAGCTAACGCTATTGGTTCCGCTTCCCTGTCGGAAAGAAACATATAAGCACCGCCTGGGAAAACAAGAACGGCCGGTTTTTTTGCTGCAGTTTTCATCTCCTTTGACGGTTCCTGTATGTAGCCTGTTAAACGTACACGCCTATCCGGCGTAAAAGGTATTTCTATTATTTTCATATTGTGTCCCTCCATATCGCAATCCGTAGTGTCAAAAATTCTGATTAGAATTTTGACCTAAACCATTTATTTCACTGGCTTACACCAGTTACTTTCGTATCCCCCCCTG
>JAAYBO010000227.1 GCA_012730095.1 Clostridiaceae bacterium | reverse complement strand
CCGAGTTCTTTCTTATATTTTGCATAAGCCTCATTTTGAGTTTCAACCTGTTTGTTATACGCCGACCAGTCATCTGATTTTGTCACATCAAGAGCGTCAAACAGTAATCCTACATATTTATAATCGGCCCATAACCCTGCTTCGGTTAATATTTCCTGATTAGCCAGCGCATTCTGGTCGTTGGCTGGCTGCATCAATACCTTACACTCACCGGATTCTACCAAACCGTCAATAATAGCGTAAAGTTCCGGAACAATTGGTTTTACACCCTTCTTATTTGCAATAAAGCCGCTGTCGGCGATAAACTGCGCATCTTCCGAAATATATTCTATGAATAACCTTGCTGCTTCCTTATTCTTTGAAAATTTCGATATTGCCCAGTTATCCGCGGGAGCAGCCAGTACATACCTGCCCGCACCGAAATCCGGAGCCGGTGCGAATTTAATAATCGAAGGATCTTTCCCGTCGGGAACACGGCCCTGAATCTGGGGTACCACCCACGAACCAAATAACATCATTGCCGCTCTTCCATACGCAACACTATCCATTGCCACACCGAAATCGGTGTATACTTCTGGCTCAAAATATCCCTTTGCCTTCCATTCTGTATACATCTTAATTGTTTTGCCAAACGGAGCCGTTTCCGAGAAAGGATTTTCGGTCTTCAGGCATTCAGCGAACACATTGGCATTTCCGGCAACATAACCGGCAAAATCCTGAACTGTGGCCAAAGGCCAGTTTTCAACCCTGTGTAGTGAAATCGGCGTAACACCCATTGCTTTTATCGCTTCGCACATATTGTTAAATTCGTCCAATGTAGCCGGGATTTCATCGTATCCCGCGGCTTTAATAACTTCTTCGTTGTAAACAACTGCCTGGTTGTATGCCCTGCCCGGCATTATGCTGTAAATGATCCCATCAACAATTGGCATTGCTTTTGCATACTCGCCGTACAGCTCAATACCCTCCTCAACCGTGCAATACGGTTCCGCGTAAGCAGCCCACTCTTCAAGACTCCAGTTCGGGCAGGTGTAAACATCAATGCTGTCATCCTTCACCTGGAATAACGGCCTTAACTCTTCTTCGTTTGTAACCACATTTAATTCAACATTTATTCCCGTTTCTTTAGTAAAATCTTCAGCCAAATACTTCAGGAAAGCCGTATTCTCAACATCACGATATGTATTTCCGGCCTCGTCTTTTTTTTCTTCTCCGAGGACCCGGTTTCCCATGTGCGTATAAACTTTGATTGTCGTACCTTTGAGAGATGACTTGTCAGTTCCGTCTGTGCCGCTTTGAGCAGTTTTTGTGCCTTCCGGACCGCATGCGACCAATGTAAGAACCATTAAGGCAATAGCAAAAATGGCTAAAAACTTTTTGGTCTTCATTGTATTCCCTCCTAATATACATAATATTTTTAGCTAAATTATAGCTTATTTTATTATACTATAAATATAATTTTAGTCATCATTATTTATTGCAATTTATATTCAATTATTGATATGTTTGGTTTTTTTATAATATGTCAAACAATATTTTAGTGAATTATTGTGCATTCTACACTATTTATTTTTAATTTTAGCTAATAATATATTCATTTATTATGTTTTTAAGGTTATTTTTATTTGATATTTTTTTGTTTATATGTTAAACTTCTGTTAGTTAATAATGAATTTCGGTATAATTTTTTGAAACATAATTTGCAACTGTAATGGTTAACCATTTATATTTTTTAGTTGTTGCGAGGGATAGTATGAATTTTAAAGAAGCCTTATCAAGTACTCTCAATGCCGGTGAATCATTAACAAACACAATTCCAAAAAGCGATGACTTTATAAAATTTTCTTTTGTTCCTGAGGAAATAGCGGAAAATCTCTCATATATACAGGCTTATAATTCTATTACCGCATTCTATCCCCACCACTATGAAATATCAAAACTAAATTCTTATTGCTTGATCTATACGCAAATCGGGTCAGGGCTGCTTACACTTAATAGCGGAAGTTATACAATAAAGCGTGGAACTATTGCTTTTATCGACTGCAAGCGCTGGCACAGAATCGAGGTGAAGGAGCCTCCGTGGACCTATAAAGTACTTTTTATATCAGGCTCGCCGGTTTCCTTTTTTCATCATTGTTTTGTTAATGATCACGGAAATCTTTGCACTCTGATGCCCGGTACGGCTATTCCGAATAAAATCGAGTTCCTATGCGATTTTTTACACAAATCTCCTGATAAACCATTATTTAATGCCAAGTATATCAGTGATATCCTTTTTGAATTATTATTGGAAAAAGAAAGATTGCTCCAAATAAAACTAAACATAAATAATTGTATATACCAAATAAAAAACGATCTCGATAACCGTTATACGGACAATATCTCATTGGAATTGCTTGAAAAGAAATATCATATAAGCAAATATCATATCTGCAGGGAATTCACGAAGCATTTTCATATTTCCCCCATTCGTTACTTAAATCTTAAAAAAATCACTGCTGCCAAAGAGCTGCTGGTTCATACCGATAAAAAGATCAACGAAATAGGGAGAATAACTGGTTTTGAAAATCCGAATAATTTCATCCGCCATTTTAAAAAACAAATAGGTGTTACTCCGCTTGAGTATCGCAAACATATTCTAACAGATAAAATTGATAGACAATACCCGCCCGCAAGGAGTTTTCAGCGCTAAAATCGTCATTAATAGAAAATGCCGGAACACTTCGCCTGAAGTCGATCCGGCATTTTTTATTCGTAATTTAAAAGGGTCAAATTTGCCCCGGGCTTTTACAGCTTATTTCATAAACAAGCTAAACAAATTGTATTGTCCAAATATAGACACTCCAATCAGGGATATAACCGACATTATTTTTATCAGGATATCCAGAGACGGACCTACCGTATCTTTCAGAGGATCTCCAACCGTATCCCCTATTATAGTTGCATCATGTGTTGGCGAGCCTTTCTCCTGTCCTTTTATCTCTCCCGATTCAACATATTTTTTCGCATTATCCCATGCTCCGCCGGCATTTGCAGTATACAGCGCAAGCATAATCCCGGAAAGGGTTGTTCCTATTAGCAAGCCACCGACAAAATTCGCCCCGAAAATAAAACCGCCTGCCAATGGTGCGACAATCGCTATCATTGATGGAATTTTCATTTCCTTTAACGCACCTTTTGAAGATATTCTTATACATTGTTCATAATCCGGTTTAACTTCACCGGTAAGAATACCCGGATTTTTTCTGAACTGCCTCCGCACTTCCTGGACCATATTTGTAGCGGCCTTCGAAACAGCTTCAATTAGAATGCCTGAAAACAGGAACGGCAACGCTCCTCCTACAAGAACTCCTGCCAATGTAAGAGGATCTATGACATTTACAACTAAATCGACATGTTCAGCTATATTTGATACCTGGGAATGAATATATGATACAAGTAGCGACAATGCAGCCAAAGCAGCGGAACCAATTGCAAAACCCTTGCCTATCGCGGCAGTTGTATTTCCAACAGAATCAAGTTTATCGGTAATTTTTCTTACCTCAGGAGCAAGTCCGCACATTTCACTGATGCCGCCTGCATTGTCCGCAATAGGCCCATAAGTGTCAACCGATACCGTTGCCGCTACAAATGACAGCATACCGATAGCAGCCATAGTGACTCCGTATATACCGGCAATGTAATACGAAAGTATTGTAGTAACAGCTAAAATCAATACCGGAATAAAAGTCGATTTTTTTCCGAGTGCCATACCGGAAGTAATAGTTATTGCCGGTCCTTTTCCTGATGCCCTCGCAAGCCTTTGAGTGTGATAATAGTCATAACTTGTATACCATTCGGCTACTACGCCTATGGCAATCCCACTTACTATCCCTAATATCGAAGCCAACCACGGCGAGAAAACTCCGATTTTAAACCCGGCATTCAACAATGCATCCGAAGGCTGACCTGAAAAATACAGATATGTAAATACCGCATTTAATACTATTGTTAATCCTGCAGACACCCATGTGGTAATATTAAGTTCGTGATGAGGCTTATCGGATACCTTCTTTACGATCAGATATAATATCCCGCAAACACAGCTTATAAGCCCAATAGCCGCAAAAACTATAGGATACATAATCAGTTTTTGTATAAGCTCACCGGTGAATTTATCCGCTTCAAGAAAAAAAGCATAACACGTAAAGGCTATACCGGCAATAATTGCCCCAACAAAACTTTCTAATAGATCCGAACCAAGACCCGCCACATCTCCGACATTATCTCCGACATTGTCTGCTATTGTAGCTGGATTCCTCGGATCGTCTTCGGGTATATGCGCTTCCGTCTTTCCGACTAAATCAGCTCCCATATCGGCCGCTTTTGTATATATACCGCCTCCGACACGGAAAAACATTGCAATTATTGAGCATCCTAAAGCATAGCCTGATACAGTCATTGCAAACGGAATAAAGTTAATCCCAAGCCAGTTTGTATAGACAGTAATGTTCTCTGCATTTAGCTGCCCCATAGCTCTTCCGAACACCAATAATACAATAAAAAGACCCAGGAGCGCAAAACCCGCTACACAAAGGCCCATTACACTGCCACCCTGGAATGCGGTTTTTAGCGTAGTACCAAGTTTTTTACTTGTTCTTGCTTTATTTGCGACCCTTACATTCGTAATAGTCGCTATTTTCATACCAACAAATGCGGCTAACAAACTCATTGACGCACCTATAACGAACGCTATTCCGACATACCACTGTACTAATACGGTGAGTACCGCATAGACTGCTAAAACCGCATACACGACCACTTTTAATTCTTCCCTTAAGAACGCTTTTGCGCCAATCTGAATGGCCGATGCGATTTCTTTCATTTGCTCTGTCCCTTCATCCTGCTTCTTTACCTGGAAATAATTAAACATGGCAAAAGACAAAGCCAATAGAACTGCAACAATAATAATTCCAAACAAAACAAGCTCCCCCTTTGATGAATTGTAAACGCTTACAAATTGATAAAAATACTTCCGCCTTTCTGTGTTTTAGCTTATATTAACATGTTATCCTGCGGTAAATGTTTTGAATTGCAAAACATAATACGTGCAGCGAAAAGCAAAGCTTACACACAGCAACCATTTCACTCCTGCACTATCATCTTTGAGATAATGAGAAATGGAACCCTGATTTTGGCCGATTAGAATCGATTATATCATACAAATGATAAATATAAAAGTATAAAATGTGACAAATTTTCTATAACAGTTCTATTATTTGAATAAATAATATCTAAATTTTAAAATAACGCAACCTGCCTGTCTTCCTTGTCTTCCTCTTTCAAATAACGCCCTACGGCCGGTATGTTTTTCGTTCTGTAATAATCGATATCTTCAAAAGATACTTCACTTATATCTTTTATTTTAACCATGCTGCTGCCTTTTTTTTGCTTTAAAATCTGTACCCCGGCGGAGTTTCTTGTCGTTTTTTCATTGATTTGAGATGTGTTGAAAACCAATACCTTGCTTATATCGGAAAACGCTACAAGTTCCTTATCCTGCTGCAAATACCTTATATCACAAACAGGTGACGTATCTGAATATGCATTGGCAAGCTTTTTGCGGTTTGTTTTCGTAGCATAGCTTTTAAGCGGAATTTTCGCCGACTTACCATTTTTAAAAGAAAACAGCATATGTCCGGAATAGTCATCGGTAGCAACCATGTAAATGATCTTTTCTTCGGTATTCAAATCAAGGATGTTTTCCAGGTATTCACCCAGTGTTGAAGCCTTGCAGTCATTTATTTCATGCACTTTTAATTTATATGCCAGGTGGTCGGTTGAAAACAGAATCAATTCTGATTTGTTTCTTGCTTCGATTTCCTGGATTATCAAATCATCTTCTTTCAGCTTTTGTTCGCCGGCCGAGCGCAGTGATGTAAGCGGAATTTTTTTCAGGTATCCCTGTGCGGTCAAAAACAGTTTGACATTGTAATCCTCAATAAGGACTTCCTCTGTTATTTCTTCCACATTCGCCTCGTTAATTATTCCTGTTTTTCTCGGCTGCCCGTATTTTTTGGAAATTTCGCCAAGCTGTTTGCAGATTATATCCAATATCTTTGATTCCTTGCTGTATATATCCTTAAGCATGGAAATTTCAGATCTAAGTTTTTCAACTTCGGAAACCTTATCAAGTATGTATTCGCGATTAAGATTCCTAAGCTTTATTTCCGCAATAAACTCAGCCTGGGCTTCATCAATGGAAAAACCTTCCATCAGATTTGGCACAACCTGTTCTTCCTTTTCGGTGCCGCGTATGATGCGTATGGCCTTATCTATATCAAGAAGAATTCTATTAAGCCCTTCAAGCAGATGAAGGCGTTCTGATTTCCTTTGTATGTCAAAAGCTGTCTGCCGCCTTATGCACTGCATCCGAAAATCTATCCATGCATCAAGTATTCCACTTATGCCAAGCACCTGGGGAACACCATTAACCAGAACATTGAAATTGCAGCTGAAACTGTCTTCAAGCGGCGTAAGCTTAAACAGTTTGTTCATCAATGTTTCAGGATCGGCGGAGCGCCTAATGTCAAGAGTAATTTTAAGCCCGTTAAGATCAGTTTCATCACGAACATCGGTAACCTCTTTTATTTTTCCGGTTCTAACTAAATCGGCCACCGTGTCAATAATTGCTTCAGCGGTGGTTGTATACGGTATTTCAAATATTTCAATACAGCTGTTTTTCTTATCAACTCTGTACCTGGCACGGACCTTAAAGCTTCCTCTTCCGGTTTCATAAATTTTTTCAAGCTCGTCCTTTTTTATGATTAGTTCTCCACCGGTTGGAAAATCCGGGGCTCTAAGATAATCAGTCAGGTTAATGCTGTCCCTTTTTATATAGGCAATAGTGGCGTTGCAAACCTCCGTCAGGTTAAAACTGCATATATTGCTGGCCATACCGACAGCAATGCCCTGGTTCGGGTTAACAAGAATATTGGGGAATACCGTTGGCAAAAGAACCGGTTCCTTCATAGTACCATCATAATTATCCGAAAAATCAACCGTATCTTTTTCAATATCTTTAAAAAGCTCTGCGCAAATTCCCGCTAATTTAACTTCGGTATACCTTGGTGCCGCAAACTTCATATCTCTGGAATAGACTTTACCGAAATTGCCCTTTGAATCAATAAGAGGATGCAGCAGCGCACCGTTCCCTGCTGTAAGCCTTACAAGAGTTTCGTAAATAGCCATATCTCCATGCGGATTCAACTTCATCGTCTGTCCGACCACATTTGCGGATTTTGTTCTATCACCCTTTAGAAGACCCATTTTATACATTGTATATAAAAGTTTCCGATGGGACGGCTTTAAACCGTCTATTTCAGGAATCGCACGCGATACAATAACACTCATCGCATATGGCATATAGTTTTTCTTTAGTGTTTCCACTATTCTCTGACCTGTAAACTTCATATAGACCCTCACATTAAATAATTGTCGCCTGTTACCTGTTATCGGTTACACATTACACAAAACCTCAGCTCACATCCAGCATATCCATATACTCATGCCCATGTAACGAGATATATTCTTTCCTGCCCTGCAGATCGTCTCCTAATAGAAGATTAAAGAATTCTTGCGTCGTTTCCATGTCATCGGGCATTACTTTTATCAGCCTTCTGGTTTCCGGGTTCATAGTGGTTTGCCACATCATTTCCGGATTGTTTTCTCCAAGCCCTTTTGACCGTTGAATGCTTACTTTCTTTCCCTTCAGCTTGCCAAGTATCGCGTTTTTCTCTTTTTCATTATAAGCAAACCATGTTTTGTCCTTATGCGTTATTTCAAACAGCGGAGATTCGGCTATATATACCTTCCCCTTTTGTATCAGCGTTGGTGTAAGCCGGTAAAGCATTGCTAATATAAGCGTGCGTATTTGAAATCCGTCAACGTCAGCATCGGTGCAAATGATAATCTTATCCCATTTGAGGTTGTCAAGACTGAACGTATTTAGATTCTTGTTATGTTTTGTCTTTATCTCCACACCGCATCCAAGCACTTTTAAAAGATCAACTATTATATCGTTTTTGAAAATGCTTTCATAGTTTGCTTTAAGACAGTTCAGAATTTTTCCGCGCACAGGCATAATTGCCTGAAATTCCGCATCTCTTCCCATTTTACAGGACCCCAGTGCCGAGTCTCCCTCGACAATATACAATTCACGCTTTGATATGTCACGGGTTCTGCAATCAACGAATTTCTTCACGCGGTTTGAAATATCAACTTTCCCCGAAAGCTTTTTTCTTACGTCAATTCTCGCCCTCTCGGCTGTTTCCCGGCTCCTTTTGTTTACAAGTAGCTGTCCGGCTATCTTTTCGGCTTCTTCCCTGTTTTCTATAAGATATATTTCAAGCTGCGCCTTAAGAAAATCTGTCATTGCTTCCTGAATAAATCTATTTGTTATAGACTTTTTTGTCTGGTTCTCATAACTTGTTACAGTCGAGAAAGAGCTGCTGACCAGGATGAGGCTGTCCTGAATATCGGAAAAACTGATCTTTGACTCATTTTTATTGTATTTATTGTTATTCTTAAGATAATTATCAATAGCAAACAAAAACGCGTTTTTCACAGCCCTGTCGGGAGCGCCTCCGTATTCAAGGAAGCTTGAATTATGATAATACTCCAGTACGTTTACCTCGTTGCTGAACATAAAAGCTATCTGCATTTTAACTTTGTACTCGGGCTTATCTTCTCTGTCACGCCCTTTTGCCGAAGTTTCATAAAACTGTACTTCGGTGAAAGCGGATTCCCCAGCCAATTCATTTACATAATCCACTATCCCGCGCTCATAATAAAACACATCCCTGTTTTCCGATTCCTCATCTTCAAGGATGAAAGTGATTCCAGGGTTTATTACTGCCTGTCGTTTTAGAGTCTGCCTGTAATATTCTATTGGTATGTGGATCTCCGTAAACACTTCAAGATCAGGTCTCCAGGATATAGTTGTACCCGTATGGTCATACTTTACTTTTTCTTTTTTAAGCCCTCCGACATTTTCGCCTTTTTTAAATTCAAGCGAATATTTATACCCATCCCTGAACACCGTTACATGCATAAACTCCGAACTGTATTGGGTGGCACAAGCTCCAAGGCCGTTCAACCCAAGGCTGTATTCATAAACTTCACCGGTAATGTTATCATACTTGCCCCCGGCGTATAATTCACAGAAAACCAACTCCCAGTTGTATTTCTGCTCTTTCTGGTTATAATCCACAGGGATGCCCCGTCCGTTATCAATGACGGTTATTGAAAAATCACGGTGTCGTATGATTCGGATTTCTTTTCCGAAGCCTTCCCGGGCTTCATCAATTGAATTTGATAGAATTTCAAAAAATGATTGCTGGCAGCCCTCCAGCCCATCGGAACCGAATATGACCCCGGGCCGCAGCCTTACACGATCTGCGCCTTTTAAAGCCGATATGCTATCATTCCCGTAATTTCGGGTTTTCCTTTTCATTTGTGCATCTGCCTCGCTTTATGGTTTTTTATTATTTTAACCCTCTTCTATATTATAATATCGGAATAAATTGCGCAAGAAATTCAATCAAGCTCGTGCTTTGTCGCACAAGGAAACGAAACACCCGAAACAGGACCCGCGGAAATAATGTACAAACTGAACTATTATACAATAGTTCTTCTTACGTTTGAACAGATATGAAAGCAAAGCGCAGAATATAT
>JAAYBO010000226.1 GCA_012730095.1 Clostridiaceae bacterium | reverse complement strand
GTCGACTTGCTTGTCCTCGCTCTGACAATATATCTCTATGCTGCATTTTCGCTATAGTTTCCTTTTATTGTACAATAGTTCTTCAAAATTACTGTGCTAATTCAACCAGATAAACAGCGGGTGATTCGGGTGTTTTCGGTTACGCAGGGCGACATGCTCCAACGCACTGCTGCTTACAGGAAAATGTGGAGCGGGTAAATGAGCGACCCAGGATATGGAGACCTCTCATCATAAACAAAAAGGATCCAAAGCGTGCTATCGGCATGTGCTTTGTCGACCCAGGAAACGAAACACCCAGAGCAGGACCCGCGGAAATAATGACGAAAAAAGCGGATGACTCTAATTCATACCCAGCATTGTATCAATGAAAATACCGTATCCGCGGGAAGGATCATTCACAAGTACATGCGTAACAGCACCGATTATTTTGCCGTCCTGGATTATGGGGCTTCCCGACATTCCCTGGATGATTCCTCCCGTTTCTCCAAGAAGCCTCGGATCGGTGATTTTCAGAATCATACTTTTTGGTCCCGACAGATTTTTCCTCGCAATCTTTTGAATTTCGACACTGAATTCTTCTATTTCTTCACCGTGTATGTTGGAAAGAATATACGCCGGTCCTTCTTTTATAACACTTCTTGTTCCCACCGGATACTTTTTACCGACCAGATCCTTTAACGCATCACTTCTGATTTTTCCATATACCCCAAAAGCCGTATTCCAGTATATGTCACCAATAACCTCGGGACTACCCAGAAAATCGCCCTGCAATTCTCCCGGTGTTCCCTGCATACCTTTTCTGATGCCGTATACGGACGATTTTAACAATTCTCCCCTCAGGACAGGCATCATTATTCCCGTATCGATATCGGTTATACCATGCCCAAGCGCCCCGAATTTCCCTGTTTCCTCTTCAATGTATGTCAACGTGCCTATTCCGGCGGTACTGTCCCTTACCCAAAGCCCCAGCCGGTATTTTCCATCTTCAACACACTGCGCGGGGGTAACCTGTGCATACATTATCCGATTGTCATGTATATATTTTAGCTGTATAGGATTTGTTCCCGACTGTTCAACTAATTTTGAAAGATCAGTTATCTTTTCAATTTTTTTATTGTTCACTTCAATGATAAAATCCCCCGGCTCCAATCCGGTATCTTTCACTGGTATTACTTCTCTGCCGTCGGGTGTAACCACGCCGGATACGCCAACTACAAGAATGCCTTTTATATACAATTTTATTCCTACAGTATTGCCGCATACAATAAGTTCCTTTGACGGAATCGCGTTTACTTCTATATCTTTTACAGGGACTATGCCAAACAAACTCAGCTGTATTCTTTTCTGTCCGTACTGCGTACATTCGATTGTGTAAGGCATTGTAAAAGCCGAATTTTTAGCATCGTCATCAAGTTTTTCTATCCTTATGCCGCTTGTTTGCGTCGAAAGATGCAGCCGGAAAGGAGAAAAAAACTCAACCCGATACTCTTGCCCGGCAAGCACTGTCATTTGATTTGGGGTGAATGCTATTATAGATATAAGAACCGTTACAAGAACAATAAGCAGCAAAAAAACTATCCGAAAGATGGGATTCCTTTTCCTCATTTTACACGCTCCAGTCGGAAATTTTTACGGTATCCAATGCGGCTGAAATATTTGCCATAATTAACCGTGTATTCACACCAGTCATGAATACGGGTGTTCTTAAGTTAACCGAAGCGCAAAAAAATTATGCGAAAAGAAAAGCGGATTTCACAATACCGCCTAAGACAAATAGTGGAATTTAAAGCTGTGCGATAATTCACAATCCGAGCCAGTTAATAGAGTCAAATGTCTTTAAGAAGCAATCGGATTTTAAGAAATCGTCTTCATATTTTGAAGAGCATAACATCGGGTGTCTTGAAATGTGAAATATTCCCTTTTTAATATACACCATTCTCTGCTGCGAATGTTTCCCCCAAAGAAACCAATGGCATTCAAGCCGTGAAGATATGTATGATAAAAGCCGACAGGAAAAGTCATGCCATAAAAGCTCATGGCTTCCGGGCATTCCGGGAATGCAGGTAAATGATGTGTTAAGCAGCAGAACGCCTTGATTTTCCCATGACTCAAACAATTTGTCCGGAGGCAGTATTGGGAATTTTCCTGTTTCTATCTCGTTTTGAATTTGCCTGAATGAAAGTATGTCTTCATACGAAAAAATCCGGTTATAGTTTTTATGCAGAAGCCTTACTATATTTTTAAGAGAAATCTGCCTGAAGTTTTGTCGCCATGACGCAAGACCGCCCACCTCAAAAGCTCTGCCTGTCGCTATTCCCTTCTGCGGATACGGATCCTGACCTAAAATAACAACCTTTACGTTGTCAAGATTAACCTTCAAAAACCGCAAAACGTTTTCAGCATCAGGATTTATATTTTTACCTGTTTCAGCGGCTATCTTGTTAATCATTTTGAAGCCCCCGTCATTTAAAAAAGCGTGCCAGGAACTGTCGATATTTGCCGGAAGCATCTTATTGTCCATCCGTAGCTCCTTTCAAATTGCGTAAAAAATTAAACACTGCTGCCGGAATACTGCAATATATTATTATTTCTTGTTTTTTGCAAGCATTTCTATTCGATCCCGTAATTCCGCCGCTTTTTCAAATTCCAGTTTTCTGGCGGCCTCCTTCATTTCCGATGTTAATTGCTTTATAATATCCTCCACGGATTTCTCTTTATATATTTCGCTGAAATAATCAAACTTGAACTGTTCACTGCCCTCAGCAACCTTAAGGGTTTCAATCGCATCGTGAACCGATTTTTGTATGGTCTTCGGGGTTATCCCCTTTTCCCTGTTATATTCCAGTTGCTTTTGCCTTCGCCTGTTAGTTTCACTTATCGCTCTTTGCATAGAGTTAGTCATATGTTCAGCATACATTATCACTTTTCCATTCACATTTCTGGCGGCTCTTCCTATAGTCTGTATAAGCGACGTTTCCGAACGAAGAAAACCTTCCTTGTCGGCGTCCAGTATTGCCACAAGTGATACTTCAGGCAAGTCCAGGCCTTCACGCAGCAAATTTATACCAACAAGTACATCAAAAACCCCAAGCCGCAAATCTCTGATGATCTCCATTCGTTCCAAAGTCTCAACATCTGAATGCAAATACCGTACTTTTATGTCCACATCTCTGAGATAGTTCGTCAGGTCTTCCGCCATCCTTTTTGTGAGAGTTGTTACAAGGACCCGTTCATTCCGTTCGACACAAACGCGAATTTGTTCAATCAGATCGTCAACCTGTCCTTTGATAGGTTTCACGATAACTTCAGGATCAATCAATCCTGTGGGTCTTATAATCTGTTCCACAACTATTTTCGATTTTTCCCGCTCATATTTGCCCGGTGTGGCGCTGACGTAAATTACCTGATTCACACGCTTCTCAAATTCAGAAAACATCAGCGGCCTGTTGTCATAGGCGGATGGAAGACGGAAACCGTATTCCACAAGCGATTCTTTCCTTGACCGATCACCGTTGTACATTGCTCCGATTTGCGGTACGGTCACATGAGATTCGTCGATAACTAAAAGGTAATCTTTCGGGAAATAGTCAATCAAAGTATATGGGGCACTTCCCGGTTCCCTTCCGCTTATATGCCTGGAATAGTTTTCAATGCCCGAACAGAATCCAACCTCCCGCATCATCTCAAGATCATAACGGGTCCGCTGCTCAAGCCTTTGGGCTTCCAGAAGCTTTTCATTTTCTCTGAAATACCTTAGTCTGTCCTCAAGCTCTGCTTCAATAGATTTTATTGCACGTTCCATTTTTGCCCTTGTTGTGGCATAATGCGATGCGGGAAATATCGCTATATATGTTCTCGTCCCTATAATTTCTCCGGTTAATGGATCTATTTCGGTCAGACGTTCAATTTCATCTCCGAAGAATTCTACCCTTAATACACTCCCTGTCGAAGATGCGGGGAATATGTCAAGCACATCTCCTTTTACCCTGAAAGTTCCTCTCCTGAAGTCTATCTGATTGCGGGTGTACTGTATGTCCACCAGTTTTTTTATGACCTCATCCCTGTCTTTTCGCATCCCCGGTCTTAATGACAGCATTAATTCCGTATAGTCTTCCGGATCTCCAAGACCGTATATACAGGACACACTGGCAACTATAATGACATCCCTTCGCTCAAACAGCGCTGCCGTAGCCGAGTGTCTGAGGTTATCAATTTCGTCGTTTATCGAAGAATCCTTTTCAATATATGTATCGGTTGCAGGTATATAGGCTTCAGGCTGGTAATAATCATAATAGCTTACAAAGTACTCCACCGCATTTTCAGGGAAAAATTCACGGAATTCCGAGCACAGCTGGGCCGCAAGGGTTTTATTGTGCGCTATCACCAGCGTGGGCTTCTGCACGCGTTCTATTACATTTGCAATTGTAAAAGTTTTCCCGGAACCTGTTACTCCCAGAAGCGTCTGATGTTTCTTATTCATATTAATGGAGTCAACAAGGCTCCTGATTGCCTCGGGCTGATCTCCCGAAGGCCGGTATTCGGATTTTATTCTAAAACGACGCATAATATCCCTTTCTATTCACTCTTTCCATTTAAATAAAAAAACCGTACATGACTTAAGCATGTACAGTCTCTTGTCAAGTATACGGTTATTTCAGCAATAACGTAAGTACTATCGATGTTATAAGAAATAATATCGCCGCAACGCCTGTATATTTGCTAAGCATCGCATCGATTGTCCTGCCTTTGTTCTTTCCGAAAAATGTTTCCGCACCTCCGGAAATAGCACCGCTTATACCGGCTGAACGCCCGGACTGCAGAAGAACAACCGCAATAATGCCAATACATATAACAATATGAACAATATTTACCGCAATATTCATTATAAGGCCTCCAAACAAAATACATATAACCGGCATTAAATCCGGCGTTTTTTATTCTAACACAACCTGTTCAGTAAAACAAGAGGAATTTTTCACTCTATGCCTTTCAGGAATGAAAGCTTTTCATACCTTTTTCCCAAACGATCATCCAAATATTTATCCACGATTTCCGAGAAGCTCTTTAAAACATCGCTTGAAAGATCAAACGAAAATGATTCCTTTATTCCTGCGCATATCACATATATTAATGCCTTCGCGGCGCCCGGCTTTATTTTTATTGCATTGTCCGTTTGCTTTCTGCATTCCTCACAAATAAAACCGCATTTGTCAAAGCAGAAATATATATCATCTATCTTTTTTGTCGCGCATAAGCAGCACCCGTTTAAAGACGGAGCAAAGCCCATAATTTGAATTAGCTTTAATGAAAAAATCCTGACGATAAGTTCAGGATCCCTGTTTTTGCGGACCAAAGCGTTCAACGCGTAAAGAAGTAAAGTTAACGGTTCTTTCGCAGGCTGGTTTTCATACGTCGTATCCTGTAATATATCAAGCATATGAGCCGAATATGCAAGAAGAGAAATATCCTTTCTGATTTCATAAAATGACGTGATAATATCGCAGGTATTTAATATGTACATGTTTTTCCCTTTGTAAAGCACCCATTCACAAAATGAGAAAACCTGTGTACCCGCGGAAAAACGGTTCCCGCTGCGGCGAGCGCCTTTTGCCGAAACCGATATCTTACCAAGATCCTCCGTAACAACCGTAAGCAATTTATCATAGTCTCCGACTTCTATTTCTCGGACAACCATTCCTCTGGTTTTGACGTATGGCATTTTTCACCATCCAATACAATATCTGATCCCGCTTCAGTATAAAAATCAGGAGTTTGCTCCTTTAAGCTCCTGTATTGAATAAAATAATCTATGTCCCCGGTATTTTTAAACATTTGCCAGATAAGATCCTTTAACATAAATTTTCCCTCACTGCTTTCTGTTTTTTATTATTTTTCGTAGTTGTTTAACATTTTATGTATACCAGATAGAACCAACAAAAAGCGAGGGAAATTCCGGCACTATTGATGGTACAATTTTTTTGTTTGATATTGCGGTTCGCATGTAATATTGACTCCAAGCTTCTGAAACACGTTTTCGTCCACTCTTGACAGAATTACCGAGGAATGAGCCTCGCAGCCGCGCAACTTGGTAAGTTGTTGCAGCGCCAGTGCCGCGGTCGGATTCGTAGCGGCACAAATTGACAAAGCCATCAGTATTTCATCAGTATGCAGGCGCGGGTTTCGATTACCCATATGTTTCACTTTCAGAACCTGTATTGGTTCTATTACAATTGGAGAAATTAAATGTATATCATGCTGAATTCCGCCAAGTTCTTTTAGAGCATTCAATAAAAGAGCCGCAGACGCGCCAAGCAGGGATGATGTTTTTCCGGTAACAATCTTTCCGTTTTTTAATTGCAAAGCCACAGCCGGTCCTTTTGTATCTTCAGCCCGCTTCAGAGCCGCTTCTACAACAGGCCGATCCTTATGTGATATTCCCAATTGGTTCATTAATAACTCAAGCCTGTAGACCTCGGCACGCTCAACTAAACCTTGGCGTTGAGCGCAGCGGGTGTTATAATACCTTCTAATGATCTCCTGCTCCGAAGCCCTGCTTACTATTTCATCATCGGTAATACATTTACCGGCCATATTCACACCCATGTCAGTAGGGCTTTTATAGGGCGATTTTCCGGCGATTTTTTCAAAAATCGCATTCAATACGGGAAAAATCTCTATATCACGACTATAATTTACAGTCGTTACTCCATATGCTTCAAGGTGAAAAGGATCTATCATGGTAACATCGTTAAGATCAGTGGTGGCCGCCTCATATGCCAGGTTTACAGGATGCTTCAACGGAAGATTCCATATCGGGAATGTTTCAAACTTCGCATATCCCGCACGTATTCCGCGTTTATAATCATGATACAACTGCGAGAGGCATGTTGCCATCTTACCGCTTCCTGGCCCGGGAGCGGTTATTACTACAAGAGAGCGGGACGTTTCAATGTAATCATTTTTGCCATACCCGTCGTCGCTGACAATTAACGAGATATTCGACGGATATTCCGGAATTGGATAATGCCTGTAGACTTTAATGCCAAGATTCAGCAATCGCTTTTGGAATTGATCGGCCGCAAACTGTGAACTGTAACGGGTTATAACAACACTTCCCACATACAGCCCAATCTCGCGAAAAGCATCAATCAGGCGTAAAACATCAAGATCATATGTAATCCCAAGGTCACCGCGCCTTTTGCTTTTTTCTATATCATCCGCATTTATCACAATAACTATCTCAGCTTTATCTTTAAGCTGCAATAGCATTTTAACCTTGCTGTCAGGCTTAAAACCGGGAAGTACCCTTGAAGCATGATAATCATCAAAAAGCTTGCCGCCGAACTCCAAATACAGCTTATCGCCAAACAGCGCTATTCTGTCAAGTATTTTCTGTGATTGCAAATGCAAGTATTTTTCATTATCAAACCCGATTTCGTTCATTTTTTCCTCCCAAAGTACACTAAAGAATGATTTCTCTGCAACTGGCTGCGAATCAGCTTGACAGGTCATCGGCAGCAAAATCAGCATACATTTGTAAAACAATTACCATGACGCATGAACATGCGCCTCACGGCGGAGGCGCATAATATGTATTAAGTGCCCTTATAAGTATATCATCGAAAATCGTTATAATACAAGAGGGTAAATGTCGTAATGCTTGGCATGGTTTTTATTTAGCTGCTGTTCACACAAACTAATGTATAATAGCGGAAACAAGGGCCTCATTTATAGTTAAAAAAGCAATGTCTGAATAGTATCTTTATTTATAACCAAGCTGATTCAGCATATAATCATTATTTCGCCAATCATCCTTTGTTTTTACCCACAGTTTAAGGTATATTCTCCTGTCAAGTATGTTTTCCGCGTCCTGTCGGGCATAAGTGCCTATTTTCTTAAGCATTTCCCCGTTTTTTCCTATAATTATCCCTTTATGACTATCTTTTTCACAATATATGTTCGCGTGAATTTCGAGTAAATCTTTTTCTTCCTTTTCCTTGAAACTGATTATTTCTATACCGACACCATGCGGTACTTCTTCACTTATCAGATTCAATATTTTTTCTCTGATAATCTCCTGAACCAATACTCGCTCAGGCTGATCGGTCAGCATATCCGCGGGGAAATAAGGTTCACCGTCAGGTAGTAGTTTAACAACCTCGGACATAACAATTTCTCTCGTTGCGGCATCTGTCGCGCTTACAGGAATTATCTGCTCAAAATCCATTGATTGGCTGTATGCTTCAATAAGGGGCAATAGTACTTGTTTTTCCACAAGATCAATCTTGTTTATAAGAAGAAGCACAGGGGTGTTAACCTCTCTTAGGATTTCAATAATCTTTGAATCACCGTATCCTATTGTTTTGTCCGTCGCTTCAACGATATACACAATAACGTCTA
Organism: Clostridiaceae bacterium; assembly: GCA_012730095.1. Classification (GTDB taxonomy): domain Bacteria; phylum Bacillota; class Clostridia; order DSM-8532; family DSM-8532; genus DTU069. Next base: position 2,511 of record JAAYBO010000226.1, on the reverse strand, counting down.
CTCCTTCAAGTGTAGACATCGCAGATTTAAGCATATAATCCCCAAGCTTGTTTTTAGGACGGTGCATTCCGGGAGTATCAATAAAAACCACCTGGTATTCGTCGGTTGTAACAACTGTTTTTATCGCTGTTCTTGTTGTCTGCGGCTTGGCGGACATTATTGCTATTTTTTCACCGGTTAAAAGATTCAACAGCGTTGATTTACCAACGTTCGGCCTGCCAATGATTGTAACGAAACCCGATTTGAACGCCATACTTCTCTTCCTTCCCACAGTGGACTGCCGTATATGATATATTCTTTCGCTCCGTTTTTCAAGGCTTTATATTTAAGTCTGCCTTTGAAAATGGATGCGGCAGAATATCCTCCATTTTATATACCCTGTATTCACCTTTTTTATTGCTGCAAATAATAACCGTTTCAGAATTACAAAACTCAGTAAACACCTGTCTGCATATTCCGCACGGAAAAACTATCTCATTACTATCGCCGGTAACAGCTATCGCCTTTATCAGCGTTTCTCCTTCCGATACCGCTCGTGATATTGCAACTCTTTCGGCACAAATCGCTGCGCCGTAGGACGCATTTTCAACATTGCAGCCCACAAACGTCTTTTCGGAGTGTGTCAGAACAGCCGCTCCGACTCTAAAGCCGGAATACGGAGCATAGGCGTGTTCTTTTGCTTTTATCGCTTTAGCTACTAAAAAATCCCATTCCATATTATCTATCACTCTTTTCGATAAAATTAATACTTTTTGCCGTTAACCGTAAAAGCAGCAGATAAATACAATTATACCAAAACCACCGGCATACCTGTCTGTGAGATATTGCCGCAAACACGCATGCATACTTCACGAAATGCTTCTTAACGATCTTCCGGTGTATTATAGATATCTAACCAAAACAGATGTCAGCGATGCCAGGGCAATGGTTGAAATTCGAGTTCTGGAAGGCAATCTGCAAACCGCATTTTGATTTTCAATTCATTGCCCATATCGCTGACACTCCTAATGTTAATATCTGTTCCTGAAGCATATGAAAAACAACGCTATTAGGGACAGTACGACAACAGTTAGAGCAATTATCTTGACAATGCTGATTGGAGCCTTTCCTCTTACAAGTCCCGTTTGGCCGTTTACTACAAACTTATATATTTTGTCCTTGTACCTGTATGCCGCAATCCATATGGGCAGAAGAATATGTTTAAATGTTACGTCGGAATATGATGTTCTGATTCTTAAATTCCGCACCTCGTCCGCATTAATCTGGTTTCTGATCATTTTGTACAGTTCGGAACGTATAACAGACTTTGCTTCGGTGAAACCCTGTTCAAGCCCAATACTGTATTTTTCAGCGCATAAACCTGATAAATACTCATTTTTATATGGAATCAACTCCTGCGTATAAAAAGGTTCAAGTCTTTTTATAAGATTTCCGCCCTCCTGGTTTGAAGCACAAATCAGGACGTCATCGAATATATGCCGGTACGTACCTGATGCAGGGTACCACCGGGTTTTTCTTACTCTCCTTTTCTCATAACGGCCTTTACCTGAAGCATCCTTTACGTAAACGTTTTCGAAGTCGTAATAATATATTCCTTTTTCAGCCGTGTAAAAGGAATTGGTATCGGCATCAAACGTCCAGAACGGAATATATACTCCCTGAACTTTTTCTTCCTTTGCCAAAAGTTTAAGATCATTCGGTGAAAAGTAACGCTTTTTAAGCCATTCCTTAAACTTTTTTAATGAGGTTTGTTTGTCGATCTTAAATGGAATGAGGGATTCGGGCTTAATTAGATCCTCATTTGACTGTGGTCTTATATGTATTGAGCCGCAAAAGGCACATTCGGCAGTTAACTGATTAGCATTGGCAACCGCCTCTGCACCGCAGCTGTTACAATGGATAATGACGGTTTTTCCGCCCCAGTCCCTTGATGCGGTTTCTGTTGCCTTTTCAATTGGATATTCCTTTATCACGGAGTCTCCGTCTATGGAAAGATCAACCGAATTACCGCAATAAGGGCAGGAAAGACATTGTTTTTCTATATCAAAAACCATGTCTGCGCCGCAGCCCGGACACGGAAATTGCTGTGTTGTTTCACGCATCTTCAAACCCCCAAATTAATTATTAAAATCCACCTTTTTCTTATTCAGCTTCTCTGCCGATGACGCATAAACATTTGCGTGTTTTAATCAGTCCGTCGCAGCTTTTCCACACTCAATGCAGAATTTGGCCTGAACCGGGATTTCAGCCCCGCATTCCCGGCAGGTTTTTTCGGTAACCTGCGGAGCGGCGCAGTTCATGCAAAACTTCGAACCCTTGGGAATTTCAGCATTACATTTAACACATTGCACAGTTTCAACCCCTGCTGATTTTCCGCAATTAGAACAAAACTTAGAATTAATGCTTATAGCAGTTTGACAATGTGGACACAGAACTTTCGCAGGTTCATTTGAGGTCTGGGGGTTTGGTGAAAAATTATCTTTCATCATATTTCCAAAAAATACTCCTGCG